>SLDI01000289.1:0-4461 GCA_007125385.1 Phycisphaeraceae bacterium
CAGGGCCACCTTCGCCTTGAAATCCGCTGACAACTGTCGTCGCTTGCGTGCCATCCTGTTCGACTCCTGTTCGGAACCGAACCCACCTTAACGACGCGCCCAGTTTTTGGGGAGTATTACACTCGTCCTGACTGTGCATCACTGCTATATGCACGTGTTAATGAACAGTCCGGCATTCAAGATTATCGAAAACCACCAAGGTGCGGCGTTCATCAAGCAGATGGCGAGACAGGGTGACGCCCAGCGCCGCTAAATCCGGGCAAATGGGTGGGCAGGACAGACAGGGCGTGAAAACGCGGCGCAATACCCGCGATGGCCCTCCAGCATCCTCCGGGCCATCATCGGCACGCCGGGCCGTAAGGTCAGTTCACCGCGGAGCCGCCACATCAACACCCGTCCGACGCCGGATGATCCACGCGGCGACGGCATAGCCGATGAGCGCAGGGCCTGCACCGACAACGCCACCGTAGGGGTTGCCGATGAGCCATGCCGCGGCGACGTAAAGGCTGAGCCAGACGGCGACAGCGCCAAGGTAGGCCGCCAACGGCCACCGCAGATCGCGCGTGCCCAGCCACGCCAGCAGGACGCCAAGGCCAACGGATGCCGACACAATTCCAATGATGTCCATAAAAATACCCTCGACCAGGCGGGGACGATGCATTATTCTACGGCAGGCACGGCGCGGGCGAAACAATTCAGTTGCAAGGCGAGGCACGGCAAGGCGAGGCTCGGCACGGCAAGGCGAAGCACCGCAAGGCATGGCATGGTTTGATGTGTTTCAATCACTCAAACGATGGAGGTCTTTCAATGAGCCGAACGAGTCCACGCAACCGCAGCGCCACGGCGCTGCAACAGGTCGGTGTCCTCGCCGATGAGGATTGGCCCCGTCGCACCTGGCTTCGGTGCGAGCGGTGCGGGCAAAGCTGGTCGCCCTGTCTCAGAGCGGGCGGGCGGCTGCCACGCGGCTACTGGAAGTGCCCCTCGGGGTGCAATCACCGGTAGCCTCTGCCGTCAACCCTCATCAAGCGGAAAGCCTCGGCGGTGGTTGCGCTCTCGGGCGTCGCTGCCGCCGAGGCAACCCGCTCGCCTGCACACTCAAACCGACAACCGCATCCCCGACGACGACGCCGGTCGGGCATGGGAGTACCGATCCGTCACGGCGATGCTGGCATGACCCAGCGTGTCACGCACCTCGGTCGCCGGCGTCCCCTTGTCCAGGGCGTGCGAGGCGTGGGCGTGACGCAGCCAGTGCGGCGAAACCGGCCGATCCAGACCGGCACGCTGCGCCGCCTGACGCACGATCCGCCACATCTGCGGCACGCTCAGCGGCCCGCCGCGACGCGAGCGAAACACCGGCCCCCCACCCCCGCCGCCGTCCCCGTCACCGCCACCAAGCTCGGCCTCGGCCCGCAGCGCCGCCAGCTTCGCCCACGTGGCGGGGGTCAGCGGCACCGATCGCGTCTTTCCACCCTTGCCGTAGACCGTGATCTGACCGGCAGCGGCCGTGGCCTGCACGTCACGCCAGCGCAGGCCGTGAAGCTCCGAGACACGCACGCCCGCGGCGTAGAGCAGACGCACGAGTACGTGGTCGCGCAGCCGCTGGGTCATGTGGATCATCCGCAGCACCGCCTCCTCGGCCAGGATGCGCTCGGCCAGGCGGTCGCGCACCTTCGGCAGGCGCAGCGCCCGGCCCACGTCAAAGGGCAGGTAGCCCAAGCGGTGGCCGAACGCCAGCAGGCTCTTGACCGCCGACAGGCGGCGGTGACGCGTCGCCGCCGAGCCGGTGAGCGAGTCGGCCCACGCCTGCAGGTCGCCCAGCGTCAACGCGGGAAGGGGCCTGGCGACGAAAGCCAGCAGGGCGGCCACGTCGGCACGGTAGGCCCGCTGCGTGTGTTCGCTGCGGCCGTGCAGCCACAACCCGATAAGCTGCCCGTCGGTGTCCGCCTGGCGCACCGGCGGCTTTGGTGACAGCATCACGCTGGTCATGGTGGGGCTCCTGTGATGTCAGGTCGCGTCGATCCGCGCGGGAAGCTAGGACCGGGGGCCGCTGGGCAGGTCGCCGCGGCGACGCTTGAAAGGCTGGCCCGCGTTGTGCTTCTTCTCCAGCGCGTCGATCGTGCGGCCGATGCTCTCCTCGGCGATCCGCGACGGCGTGTAGCCCTGCCCGATCCAGTAGCAGGCGTTGCGCATGCGCTCCACCAGCTCCTCGTCGAGCGAGAATGTCACGTTCTTCTTGGCCACGGGCGGCGCCCTGGAGGGTGCGTCGGTCACCCACAGTCTATCGCGTGCATCACTTGCGGGGCAAGCCATTATTGCCTCCTTGGGGCGGATCGGCCCCCCCTGGGGGGGGCGATGGTCAGTCGAACACCCAGCGCCGGACGTGCTCGGTCATGGGCGGCAGCCGGGGGAACGGGACGGGGGCGGTGTTCGGCATGATGTGGCCTCCTGCCGGTGATGCCGGCGGTTGATGGGAAGAACGATCCGTCGTTTCAATAGTCCATCGCACGGGCCGCGTGCGTGTCCAGGTCATGCACGCCCGCCAGATACGTCTGCGTCGTCGTCAGGCTCTGGTGCCCCATGAAGTGGCGAACCCGCTCCAGGTCCACGCCGAGATTCAGCAGCCGCACCGCCGCCGTCCGCCGCGTGCTGTGCGTGCTGATGTGCTTCTGGATGCCCGCCTTCCTGCATCGGGCCACGACCAGCCGCCGGATGCTCCGGCCGGTCAACGCCTCGGCCTTACGCCCGCGTGTCGGCTGCCACAAAGGCGTTGTGTCCGACCACGAGCCGCCCGAGACGTCCAGCCACCGCTGCACCGCCTCGACCACCTCATCGCACAACGGCATGACACGGAGCTTTTCGCCCTTGCCAACGACCCTCAACAGGCGCTGCCCGTCCGCTTCGACGAAGTGCGCGCCCTCGCGTTGGTGCGCCCAGTTCCGTGGTTCGGCGGCGGTCATGCCGGCCAGCTCGCCCACCCGCAGGCCGCACCAGAACGCCAGCCGCAACAGCGCTGCATCCCGCCGGTCGCGCAGGTGGGTGCCCTCATCGCAAGGCGCGAGCACGCGGCGCACCTCGTCGGGCGTCAGCGTGTCGAGCACCCGGCGGGGCTCACCCTTGGGGGGTTTGACGAGGATCGGGTCGAGCGGGTTGGGCGCCTCGCGGTGGCCCAGGCGGATTTCCCGGTCCAGCAGGTATTTCACCACCTGCATCTTGCGACGGATGGTCGAGGACTTGTAGCCGCGGCCCACCAACAGCTCGCGCAGGCGTGCGCCGTGCGCCACCTTGATCGAGCACAACGCCCCCACACCATCGAGCCCCAGCAGGTCCGCCACCTGCCGCAGGTCCGCGCCGTAGGCGACGCGGGTGTTCGGGCTGGCGTTGCTCTGGATGTAGGCCGTGACGCGAGCCTCGGGCGTGTCGAGGTCGGCCGGTGGCGCCATGTCGGCGTCGGCGGTGTCCCAGTAGCGTCGCGGTCGCCTGGTGCGGGCGATGGAGGGATCCTCGGCCTGCAGCTTTCTCGCGACGGCTTGAACGCGGCCAAGGCTGATCCCGGTCTCCCGCTCGATCTGCTCGAACGTGTCGCCGCGGCCGAGCCTGGCCGCGATGAGCAGCCGCTGCGGTTCGCGATCCCGGAGGCGGGCGATCTGCCTGCCGCGGGCTTCCCATTTGCGTCGGTAGGTCTCCGTCATGACTTGCTCCTGTTACGCGGTGGCGCATCGGACAGGACCGGCGGCAACGCGCCGCGGCCTCGATGCCTTGTCGATCGGAAGAACAAAGCTCGGTCGCCCAGTGAACGCCCCGTTGTGCATCGGGGTGAGGCGTGGTCGGCCGCGGCCGGCGAGCCCCTGCAGCACCAGCGCGGCGAGCAGGCGATCCGAGCAGGCACGCCTGCACCGCCTCCACGGCTCCAGCGGGCCGTAGCGGGTCCAGAACGCCAGCCACTGCGGCAGCAGCTCCAGGCGGCAACTGCCACGCTGCCGGACGCTGAACAGGCGAGGGTTGCCGTGGCTCGTGCGGTGATCGCTCAGCCGCACACAGACGTTGCCCGCCATGAAGTGACACAGCCGGATGTAGCGCGTGCCCGTGCGGCAGGTCTGGATGTAGCCGATGTGCCAGCCCTGACGGACGGCCTCGGCCAGCACGAAGCCCGTGGCGATGTTCCGCCAGAGCGGGTACGCCAGGCGCGGTTTCCGCGTGCGAGCCGGTGGGGGCCAGCGGGTGGCGAGGGTGGTCATCGATGGCTCCTCCAAAGGGGGGGGGCAAGGGGGAAATCCAACTGTTGCAATAGTTACAATAGATTATGGGCGTGCGGGTGTCAAGCCCTCCTTTCTTTCATGCAGCGGCCCCCTTGCTGGCCTGCCTGGCAAAACTTGATCCAGCCTGAATGAGAGTCTCTACTGGTCACCATGGCCAAGGAGAATCCGATGTCAGGCAAGAAGCGTGTTCGTCACAGTCCCCAGC
>SLDI01000532.1:0-4449 GCA_007125385.1 Phycisphaeraceae bacterium
CCCGCTCGCGGAACGCGGGATCCAGGTCGTTGTGGAGCATGTCATAGACCAGCGCCACGCCCGCCAGCAGGTTGCCGTGGCTCATGCCCGAGTCCGTCTCGCTGCCCGTCTCCCAGTGCTCGAGCCCGACCATCAGCTCCAGGAACCCGCGCGCGTTCTCAAATGACGTCTCATCGCCCGTCAGCGCGTAGTGCAGCGCGACCGTGGGCATGCGCCACAGCCCCTGACGCTGGCCGTCGGTGGCGTCGGTCTGAAACGCCACCTCCTCCGGCGCCGGCGGCACGCTCACGCGGGCATACTCGGCGATGTGCTCAAAGAAGCGCGCGCCCTCGTTTTGCGCCCGCTCGCGCAGCATCTCGATGTCGTCCTCGGTGAACAGCAGACGCGGGTGACGCCCGCGCGTCGCCTCCACGAGCTGCACCGGTTCGTCCACCGGCGGATCGGCGGCCGGCACCTGCGCCACCCGCCGCGCGTCCTCGTCCAGCTCAACGGCAGGCTCCGCCTCGGCATCCGCGGCGGCAACGTCGACGGCCTCGCCCTCGAGCGCCGCCTGCTCGACGGCAGGCTCGCTCGGCTCCGCCTCGTCGCGCTCGAACCACGCGCAACCAGCGCCCAACGCCAGCATCAGAACGACCCCCATCGCGCTCAGCTTCTTCATGATCGTCTCCCTATGTGTCCGCCGGCACAAGATGACCCGCAACGTCAGGCAGCGTACCCCTGGGCCCCGGCGCAGACAACATGGTCTGGCCGGGCCACACAGCGCGTGCCCCATGCCCGCCTCGCCGCGCTCGTAAGTGGTCGCATCCGCCTGCTCGGCCGACGGAGGATCCCCGATCGCGGCGTCGTTGGTTCAGGCTCGTCCGAAGGGCCTGGATGAGGGACACTTCTGCTTGAGTCGAACGCGGACACCGCGATATCGGTCCCCACGCGCCGAGGGCGAGTCGGCTTGACGTTGTTGTGGCCAGCGAATAATCTGTGCTGCTCGACGGATGCGTTCGGTCGTGCGGCGCATTGATGAGGCAAGCCCCCTTCGTCTAGTGGCCAAGGACGCCAGGTTCTCATCCTGGAAACAGGGGTTCGACTCCCCTAGGGGGCGCTTTAGCATTCTTGCTACCACTTGATTCGACGTGGATATCGTCGCAACTACTCGACAAATCTGAGCTTGGATTGTTCGGTATTTGAACGGGTTGCCCGTCGACACCCCCCTCTGCGGCGGAATGCTGCGCCGCTTTGTGCGCCGCCTGTGCGCCGGCCTCGGCCGCGTCGCCGGCGTCGAGACCAGCCCCCGCCACACCGGGCCCGGCCGCGTCCGGCTCGTCCACCGCCTCAGGCAAAGCGGCGGTGGGCGGGTGACCGATGCCCGGCGGGAACGGGGTGAGCGGTCTGTGTAACCTCGATGAGATTGGTACTGCAAGGCTAAAAAGTCACAGATGAACACAGATAAACACGGTTGAGAACAAGGACTGGAGATCCCGACGGGCCTCTCGTTACCGGGGATGAGGCCGCGGCGTCCAATACCCCGAAAATCTGTGTTTATTTGTGTTTATCTGTGGCTCACCTCTTCAGCAGTTGGCGTTGTGCTCCTAAGCAGGTAGGCCGGGTGTTGCGCATCACCGCTCCGCCAGGGCGTCAACGACGGCGGCGTGGATTCGCTCGCCGCGCAGGTTGCGGGCGATGATGCGGCCGTCGGGGCCGATGAGCATGATCTGCGGAATGCCGCGCACGCCATAGCTCGCGGCCACGTCGCTTTGCGGGCCCAGGTAGCCCTGCACCCAGGGGTATTCGTTGGCCTCGACAAACTCGCGGGCCGTCTCTGCGTCGCGATCAACACTCAGCGCGATGACCTCGAACCGCTCATCGTCGCCGAAGGCCTCATACGCGCGGGCGATGTTGGGCTTCTCGGCAATGCAGGGGCCACACCACGTCGCCCAGAAGTCGATGAGCACGTATTGGCCGCGGTAGTCGCTCAGGCGCACCGGCTGGCCGTGGACGTCCTCGATCTCGAAGTCCGGGGCCATGCCACCGGCGCTGACGTCCTGGAGCAGCCGGACCGGGATCTCGCCCAGGTCCAGCGGCTCGCTGGTGTACCCGCCCTCGACGCGGTCGATCGTGAACATGTGCTGCGCCGTGCCGATGGGCTCGCGGCCCATCTCGTCGCCGGCCTCGTGCAACCTGGCCGTGAGCTGGTACTGCCCTGGCGGGATATCCTCGACGCGGAAGCGGCCATCGCTGTCCACGCTGAACGAGAACCGGCGCTGCGCCCGCCTGGCCTCCTCTCGTTGGGCCTCGAAGCCTTGGCCCTCCTCCGTCGCCTGCCACTGCGCGTACCACCGCTGGCGCTCGGCCACATCCATCGTCGCCCAACCGTCGGGCAAGGGTGGTTCCGGCAGTTGCACGTCGGTGACGACTCGGCCACGCGTATTGCTCCACACCAGCTCGTGCTCTTCGCCCTCCGGCAGGCGCAGCCGTCCGGCCACCGGCCGACCCGTGCCGCCAATGCGCAGCTCCGCGACTTGCCCGGCCTCGAGCATGACGCGCTTACCATGCGTGGTGGTGGACACGGAGCGGCTGATCTGCACCACGACGCCAACCATGCCGTCGCCCGCGGGCAGGCGCTCGAACGAGAACCGGCCGTCCGCCCCGGCGCTCGTCGAAGCGCTCCAGTGCACCCGCGGCTCGCCGGCGCTCGGGCGATCAAAGTACCCGTAGTAGCGGATCGACGCCGTCGCCGGCTCGCCCTGGCCGCCAAGGTAGTTCACCCCCTCGACCCGGGCCCAAGGCTCGAGGTCGAACAACGGCCCCTCCGGGTCGAACGCAAGACTCGCATAGCCCGCGTCATGCAGCACCACCAGCAGCGAGCCCTCGGCCACCTCACCATCAGGCAGCACGAAGCGCCCTTCCCCGTCCGTCCGCACCGGCTCGATCTGCAGCCCGCGAACGTGCGACGCCCGGCCGTCGTTGATCTGCATGTTTTCACCCGGCTGAACGATGCATACCACCGCCGCCTCGGCCGGCGCACCGTCCGGCCGGCGCACGAGGCCCTGCATCTCCTGCGCCGGCTCCATCGCCAGGTCGAGCGACACCTCCCCCGTGTCCGACGCGACCACGCGCGACGTGGCCGAGCGGTAGCCCGGCGCCTCGGCACGCACCACGTGTCCGGGGTAGGGATAACTCAACGAAATCTCGTAATGGCCGTCCGACGCCACGGGCGCCAACGCGTCGCGGCGCAGGTGCGGCGGTCGCGCGGGCTTGCCCGCTTCGTCGACGTTCCACACGATGCCGGGCATCACCCGGGCCTCGGGCAGCGGCTGGCCCGTGGCGGCATCGGTGACGCGGCCGGTCAGGCGCAGCTCCGGGGGCAGGACGATCTCGTGCTCACCGGGCGTCACGGGCTTGTTGCGCACGCTCATGTGGCCGCTCTTGAACACGTCGATCAGCACCTCGTCGTCCGGGGCGTCGGCGAGCTCGAAGCGGCCGTCCTCGTCGCTTTGCGTCGAGAGCTCGAGCGTGCGCGCCCCGCGCCAGGTGTCGATGAGCACCCGGGCGTCGGGTACCGGCTGACCGTCGACCGAGACGACCCGGCCGGCGATCGCATGGGGGCGGCTGAGCTCGATGCGCACATCCTGGCGATCGTCGTCCGGGTTCAACACCACGAGCGCCGGGCCGTGGCCGTCGGCCCGGGCGGTCAACGTCACCTCCTGATGATCCACGATCTGCCCGAAGCTGAAGCGTCCCGCGTCGTCGGTCGTGGCGCGTGGCAGCGACGTGCCAAAGCGCGAGTCGCCCGCCATGAGTTGCGCCCCGGCCACCGGCTGGCCGTCGGCGTCGACGACTTGTCCGTCCAGCGCCTCGCCGCGCTCCATCACCAGCACGGCCTCGCCCGCCAGGGCCGGGGCGATGGGCATCGCCCCCTGGAAGGTGTCCTGGTCAGCGTAGTCGGGGTGGCTCAGGCGGGCGGAGATGCGGTCGGCCGCGACGGGCGGGCTCTGCCAGCGGCCGTGGGCGTCGGACCGAACTTCCACGCGACTCTGCCGGCGCGTGCGCAGGCCCGGGTTCTGAACGACCTGCCGCGTCTCGTCAAGGCTCAGCAGGAGCTCGACCCTGGCGTTGGGGATCGGTTCGCCTTCGGTGTTTTGCACCACGCCGCCGAAGCGTCGCGTGGGGAGCAGGTGGGCTTCGATCACCTGGTCGTAGTCTTCGTCGAGGCCGATGATCTCGACCCAACCGTGCCCGGGGGCGTCAATGCGGATGCGGGTGTCGAACAGGCCGTGGCTTAACCGCACCAGGCTGGCCAGGCCCGCCTGGTCGGTGGTTGCGGATTGGCTGAGGTTGGCCCAGGTGGGTTCGCTACGGATCGTCGCGCCCGGGATGGGCCGGCCCTGCTCGTCGCGCACGTGGAAGCGCAGCGGCGGGGCCTGGGGGTAGGGTTCGGGCTCGGCATCGGGGGCG
>SLDI01000394.1:0-4430 GCA_007125385.1 Phycisphaeraceae bacterium
CCAGGCTGCATATCGGCTTGTCGGACCGTGCTCTCGCAGGTGACGGAAGAAGAAGGAGCGGCCGGTGTGATTGAACACGCCGTCAAGCAGAACGCGGAATCCATGCTCGTGCAACTCGGCTACAACCTCGGCGAACAGATTCATGTCACCGAGGCGTCGATCGATGCGACGGTAGTTAATCGTGTCGTTGCCATGCCGTTCGCTTTCAAAGAGCGGGCCGAACAGGATTGTGTTCACGCCGAGATCACGGATATGCCCATACCATCGTCGCAGTTGCTGAAGCCGGAGCTGTGGCACGAATCGTCCGTCATTCCGAGCCGGAGCGCCGAGGAATCCGAAGGGGTAGATGGGATAGATGATCGCATCGGCAGCTCAGTCGGGGGCGTGGTGGGGTGGATCGGAGGGTCCCGCAGAGTGGTGGTCAAATTCGGGCATCGGGCAGCGTCTCGTTCCGGGACTGGAGACGTCCGCGCCAACTCCCGTCGCGTGGTTATTGCTGGAGGGGAGCGGGGGCTGAGGTGGTGTCGACCATGCTCCGCAGACGCGTGTAGGCATGCCGCAAGGCGGCGGGCGGCTCGGGCCATTGTTCCATGATCAGCGCGCCGTGGTACCGGCGGCGATGGAGGCGTTGCAGCAGCAGCCGCGGGCCGGTCGGATCATGGGCCGAGGGGCCGGTGAATAGCGGGAGGTGCGCATCGCGGTCGCCATGATTTTCGTGAAGATGGACGTGACGGACAGGGACATGGTCGCGGATCTGATCGAAATACCCGATGTAGTCGTTGCGCCATTCGCGATGGAGGTTGGCGTGGCCCATGTCGAAGCAGAGGCCGGCGAACTCACGGGCACAGCTGCCGGCAGGTAGTAAAGAAAACACACCGTTGATCCGTTCCGGCCCCGTGTCTACCGTGTTCTCAAGGGTGACACAGATGTTGTGCTCGGCAGTGCGTTCACTCCAGTCGTGTAGCGCGGCCGCGGTCGTGTCGGCCTCCGCATCCCGGGGGAAGTGCGTGACGATCAGGTGCGCATCGATCGCGGTGGCGAACGCGACGGCTTCGGCGAGGGCCGGGTCTGCGGCGTCGAGCACGTTCGCTCGCAGCGACGCGTGGACCGTGTAGTAGAGCCCCCTGTCTCGGCCGATGCGACGGATTCGTCGGCGGCGACCGGCATCGCAGTCGACAAAACGAAAGCCGCGGCCGTCGCGAGCGTCGTCGAACCACTCGAACGCTTCGAAGCGCTGGCGCAGGGCGTATCGGAATGGCGCGAGGGGGGGGCGGGCGCTGATGGCCGTCTGGTTCCCGATGCGGATCGAGTCCGTCATGCTCGTCATCGCACGCGCTCGCTTGAGAGGCCGACTTGGGGCCGGCTCTGAAGCAGGTAGAGTTGATCCTGACAGATGGCCCCTTCGATGTCCTGCGGCGCCTCGAGCACCTGCTCGACCTGCGTGGCGAGTTGCGTGATCTGCCCGAGCATCCGATCCCGCCATGACGCATCGCGGACGAGCGGGTGATCGCGGTAACGGAGTCTGCAGGCATCCGGAGCCGGCACGAAATACGAGGCGTAGAGGCCCGCCCCGGCAAAGTGGGGCAGATCCTCGCCGTTGGAGTCGGATCGACAGACAATGCCGCCTCCGAACAGGCCAACGCTTTTGGACGGCAGTGTTTCGATCTGCGGAACAGGATGCTCCCCTTCGGACTTGCGGGCCGTGAAACTCAACGGGCGGCCGGGATGGTTGGAGGCGAGCGCATCGCCGAGGCCCGGCACGAGGTCGCCATAGAGGACGTCCGTGTCCGCCGTGAGCGGATGGATGGTGTGGACGATGAAGGCGTAGTCGGCGGGCACGGTCTGCTGGATGAGCACAGCCATGTGCAACTGGTCGTGCGGGATCCCGGCGTGACGGCGGGCCCAATACGCTCGATCGAGCCACTTGCTCGCCCAGACGCTCGTGATGGCAGGCCAGAGGACCGACCACGCCGGCAGATTCAACTGCTGCTGCTGCGCTTTCTCGGTCAGTTCGTCGTGCAGCGTCCGCGGCGCCTTAAGCCGACCGATCGTCTCGCGCAGTTGCGGCAGCACCTGGTCCGGCGCGTGATCGACCTGGCCGCAGAGTTCGGCGTGGCGCTCCGCCGTGTCGCGATTGGAGGGGTCGGCCAGGACCCGATCGAACATGCCGAAGCTCAGCGCCAGCGAGGGCGGCATGCGGATCGCATCCGGCAGGAGGTCGCGCAGCTGAGCCTGCGTCAGCGACTTGCCACCAACGCGATCCCGGCGGAATTCGGCGGGCGTTAGCACGGCCGCTTCCCGATCCACCTCGGCAAGGGAGGGAAGCGAACCGCGCGGTGGTTCTGCTGTCTCCGCTTCCGTGCCGCTCGCCTCTTCGACGCTTAACCCTCTTTCATGGCTGAAGCGGAGGGCGACGGTGTCATCAGTCCGGGCCATCAGGGACGTGAGCAGGGAATGCTCCAGCGCACCGATGAGCAGGACCCGTCCGTTGCGGGCGCGGATGGCGACGTGTGAGAGCATGTCCGGCGGGTCGGGTGTGACAATGGCGCGGACCTGTGGCGGGATGTCCTCATCGCCTTCCACATGATCGGCAAGCACCAGCGTCGGCTCCTCCAGGGGCTGGCCCTGAAGCTCTCGAAGCGTCGCGACATGGCGGAGGCGACCTTCGACGGGGCCGGGATCGCTGATCAACTGCCATGCGGGGAGGCCCGCGGCTTGCCGCACCGACGATTCGTAGCGGCGAAGCAGCCGGCCGAGAGCGAACGCCAGGGTGCCGCGCACCACTTCCTCGCCGAAAATCGGAATGGTCCACGCGTCGACGCGCAATCGGCGGCCGAGCTCTTCGCCGTGTTGCTGCAGCGTGCGGTAGAGTATGTCCGTCGTCTCGCGCACGGCCCGATCGGTGCGCTCGGCCACCGCCACCGCGTAGAGCAACGCGTTCTGGTCGGTCGTGGTATCAGGTGGATCGTCCGGCCAGTCGTCCCGGCAGATGGCGTATTCCTCCACCGCCTCGGACAGCGCAAGGTTGGCAAGCAAATCTCCGATCAGCGGATGGCTGTCGGAGAACGACAGATTGCCCAGCGGAAGCCGTTCGCACCACGTCCGCAGGTGCGCCTCTGTGGCCACGTCGAGATAGAGCAGGTCGCGGCGGATGCCGGCGTCCGTGGCCGCTTCGATCGTTTCGCTGAGTCGCTCACGTGCTACGGTCAGCTCACGAACGTGCCCCACGATCGCGGCGGTCGTGTCGGCACCGTCGTAAAGCGCATGGCGAATCCGATCGACAACCGATGCGTCGAGCGCATAGGCGGCGGTATCGAGGGACGTTTCCAGGTCGGTGCCGGCGTGGACGATCTTGAGCAGTCGAAGGAACTGCTCAAAATCGCCGATGAGCCCATCCTTCTTGTCCGGGTAAAAGTCGGGGCTTGTCGTGATGGGCCTCTCAAAGCTGGCAAGCCGGGACCGGTCGATGCCGGCCTCGGCGAGCGTGCGGTCGTAGGCGCGTTCGTTGCCATCGCCGCGCAGGAAGTTGAGATAGGCTTCGCAGATGGCGATGTCGTCCGGCGTGGTGTTGTTGTGCAGCTTCTGGTGCCATTGCTCCAGCCAGGTGCCGTGCTTTTCCTTGACGTGGTGGCGGTGCATGATGTTGAGCACGCCATCGCGGACCTCCTGTCCCGGCCCGCCGCGTCCGACGGTGGCGAGCATACGCCGCAGCGTGGGGCGCACGCCCGGATGCTGCCGATGCATCTGGGCGATTTGGCGCGTAAGGCGGTCCTGGGCGTGCGCCAGCTCGCGCGGCTTGGTGTTGTACTTACGCTGCCAGTCGAGCTGGCGGATCGCCGAATAGCGCAGCCAGGCGTAGATCAGCTCCAGCGCCCCGGAATCGGTGCCGGCCTGCTCGAGCAGGTCGTGGGCGAGGTGGAACCGGTGCATCAGCGTCCAGGAGTGATCGCCGACCTCCGCCTCGACAATGCGTTCGGCGATCTCGATAAGGCTCGCGCCGGCCGAGGCACGCAGCGGTATGCAAATATCCCGGTTGGCCTCTTTCAACCAGCGATCATTCATGGCGTCGTAGATGACGCACGGAAGCCAGCGCCCGTGTGGGACGGCAGCGATGGGAATCGTCAGATCGAGCCGCCACAGGTCGTCGGAAGACCGGAAAGGCGTGCGCGCCGCGCGATCATCGAACGGCTGTGTCCCGGCTGGCCAGATCGCTTGGGGCGGCTGCCGCCACCTCCCACCGGGCTTTGCCGCGAGCCCCCAATGCAACTGCGGCTCGCCAACAGCGTCGGTCACCAACAGGAGACGGACCTCGCCGTCCCCTTCATCCGCATCGGCTACCGGTTCTGTGGCGATGGCAAGCTGCTCGCCTTCGCTCAGCGCGACATACCGCCATTCCGCTGAGCGCTGCGGATCCCAGTCGGCAAGGATCC
>SLDI01000610.1:0-4428 GCA_007125385.1 Phycisphaeraceae bacterium
CGCAAGCGCGAGGGCCGCGGCGCCGGACAGCAGGCGCAAGGCGACCCCGACGCGGGGGGGGCGGGCGCCACAGGTGGCGCGGGCGGGCCGTTTGTCACGTTCTCGTGCGGGTCGATTCCCGAGACCCTGCTCGAGAGTGAGCTCTTTGGCCATGCGCGGGGGGCGTTCACGGGGGCGGATTACGACAAGCCGGGCCGGATCCTCGCCGCCGACGGGGGCACGCTGTTCATTGACGAGATCAACTCGGCGACGCCGGCGCTGCAACTGAAGCTGCTGCGCGTGTTGCAGGAGCGGGCGTTCGAGCCGGTCGGCGCGACGCAGACGGTGCACGTGGACGTGCGGTTCGTGCTGGCGGCCAACTGCGATCTGAAGCAGCTCGTGACGGAGGGGATGTTCCGCGAGGACCTGTACTACCGCATCAACGTGGTGAACATCCACATCCCGCCGCTGCGCGAGCGGCAGGGGGACATCGCGCTGCTGGCCGAGCATTTTCTGGAGCGTTACTGCAAGGAGATGAACCGGCAGCGGCGGTTCGAGGACGAGGCGGTGGCGGCGCTGCGGGCGTACCCCTGGCCGGGCAACGTGCGCGAGCTGGAGAACGTCATCGAGCGGGCGGTGGTGCTCAGCCGCGGGCCGGTGATTCGCGTCGAGGACCTGCCCGAGCAGGTGCGCAGCGGCGAGGCCCGTGTGCCCGGCGCGCCGGCGGCCGCCGATGCCCGGGCCGGTGCCGTGTCCGTGCCGGCGCTGGCCAACAACTGGACGCCGACGCCGTTGGACGAGGCCCTGCGCGAGCCGGAGCGCCAGATCATCCTCGCCGCGCTCAACGCCAACGACTGGAACCGCCAGGAAACCGCCCGGCAGCTCAACATCAACCGCACCACGCTCTACAAGAAGATCAAGCAGTACCGGCTGGATGAGCCGCATTAGTGACCATTGAATGGTTGACTTTACACAGGTGGGACGTACTCAGGGTGCCACGGCTTGACCGCGAAGCGGCAAGCCGTGCGATCGTCGGCAAGTGCACGGCTTGCCCTTCGGGACAAGCCGTGGCACCCAACGCCGTGAACCCTGTTTGTAGGGTGGGTAGAGCGAAGCCCGCCGCGAACCGCGCGTGTCCGCGCAGCTCAATGCTGCCCCAGCCGCGGTGACCCGGTTGCCGATGGCGTCGATGCCGGCGCCGGCGGCGGCTGGGCCCTGGGCATGGCAGCCTTGGCCCGGCCGCCAAGCCCCCACACGCCGAGGGCGCACAGCAGCGTCGCCAGCGCGATCGCTCCCAGGCCGCCGACCCAGTAGAGCACGACCCACCAGGGTGTCTCGAACACCACCAGGTCCTCGCGGTGCGGCCGGGCGATGGTCAGCTCGATCGGCCGCACCACCAACTGGGCCAGCCCGACGTCGGCGTCGGCGGGCGCGGCCTGGGCGACGTCCAGCGGCTCGTCCGCGTCCGGGTCGGCCGTCACGGCCGCCTCGCCCTGCGGCCCGGCGTTGGCCGCCAGCGACAGCACCACCGCGAAGGCCGCGACGCTGTGCATCGCCGCCAGCGTCGCGCCGAAAATCAGGATCCCCAACAACGTCAGCAGTCGCATGAGCTTGCTCCTTCACCCCCGCCCCGCCACCGGCCCGCCACCGGCCCATCGCGCCAAGCTTAGGCGTCGCCGGCGGCCGGTGCCACTGGCCGGCGAGACATGCACGTGGCGTGCCAGAACCCCCTACGTGCGGCTGGGCGCGTACCGCCCGACGACCTGCCGCAGCTCCGCCAGGCCGGTCCACTCGTCGTGCGTCTGGCCGTAGATCAGCGACACCGGGCCGGCGAAGCCCGCGTCGCCGGCCATGTCGAGGCAGCGCGTCAGCTCCGCCGCATCGAGCCGGCCCGCGTCGTCATACCGCCCCTTGGCATGGATCGACGTCGCCCGCGGCAGCAGCTTCGCCAGCAGCTCGTACTTGCCCTCGCCCTCGGCGTTGCCGAAGTCCACGCACAGGCCCACCGGCTCATCGCAAGCGTCGAGCACGGCCAGCAGGGCGTCGGCCTCGCGGCCGAAGGCGTGCCAGTTCTCCGTGATCACCCGCACGCCATGCTCGCGCCCCGCGCACGCCAGGCCCGCCAGCTCGCCGGCGACGCGATCGATCACCGCCGGCTCCGGCGGGCTGTGCCCGGGCGAGATGCGGGCGTGGCCGGCACCCAGCCGGGCGGCGATCTCGATCCACGCGGCCATCCACGCCACGTCGGCCTGCCGGGCGGCGTCGTCCGCCTGGCCGACGTCGCCGGCGTCGATCAGCACGCTGAAAAGCTCCACGCCCGCGTCATTCAGCGCCGCCCGCAGCGCGGCGAGGTAGGCCTCGTCCACGCTGGGCAGGTGGAAGTGGCAAAGCTCGAGCGTGTGGATCGCGTGGGTCGCCAGGTGGGTCGGCAGCTCGAGCAGGTCCAGCCCGTCGCGCGCCGCCTGGCTGTTGATGAGCTGGCCCCGACGCGGGTCGCCCTCATACATGGGTCGGCCGAGCGAGCCGTGCAACGAGAAGGAGGAGGTTGAGATGCGCATGGGCCGATGATACATCCGAACAACCGCGAAGGGGCGAAGCCAGCGAAGGGCGCGAAGGCGCAAGCGGACTCAGAGCGTGTGTGAGAAGGGTGCCACACAGCACCGGGCCGGAATGCTGTGTGGCACTCGTCTGAACCCACGTTTTGACGGGAAGCCTGTGGCATCGTCACAACGCCAACGGACCCTTCGCGTGCTTCGCCCCCTTCGCTGCTTCGCGGTTCCGTGCCACGTCATGACCGTTTCAGCCACTTCGTCAGCGCCGCCTTGTTGAAGGTGTTGACCACGTCCTGCCGCGTGGCCCCGGCGCGGCGGGCCGTCAGCACGCCGTAGATGAGCTGGTCCAGGTCCGCGTGGCCGTGGGCGTCGGTGTTGATGGCGAGCTTGGCCCCGGCCTCGAGGGCGATGCGGGCGTGGCTGTCGCGCAGGTCCAGGCGGTGATGGTTGGCGTTGATCTCCAGCGCCACGCCGCGCGCCGCGGCCGCGTCGGCGATCTGCCGGATGTCCGGGTGCAATCCCTCGCGGCGGCCCACCAGGCGCCCCGTGGCGTGGCCGAGGATGTGCACGTGCCGGTTCTCGATCGCCTTGAGCAGCCGCCGCGTCGCCTTGGCGGGCTCCTGCGACAATGCCGCGTGCGGCGAGGCGACGACGAGGTCCAGCTCCGCCAGCAGGCTGTCGGGGTAGTCGAGCTTGCCGTCGGTGAGGATGTCCACCTCGCTGCCGGCCAGGATGCGGATCGTGCCGTCGAGCTCGCTCGCCACTTCGCGCACCGCCGCGATGTGCGCCTCGAGGCGCTTGTTCGTCAAGCCGCCGGCCTGCACCTGCGAGCGCGAGTGATCCGTCACCGCGACCGTGTGGAAGCCGCGCTCCGCCGCCGCCATCGCCAGCTCGCGGATGGACCAGTGGCCATCGCTGGCGGTGGTGTGGGCGTGCAGCTCGGACTGGATGTGCTTGAGCTCGATGAGCCCGGGCAGGGTGTTCTTCTCCGCCAGGGCGATCTCGCCGTGGTCCTCGCGCAGCTCCGGCGGGATCCACGCCAGGCCGAGCGCCTCGTAGACTTCCTGCTCGGTTTCGCCGGCGAGGCGCCGGGCGTCGTCGTCTTCGCCTTCGAACAGGCCATACTCGCTGAGCTTGCAGCCCTGGTTGATGGCGCGTTCGCGCAGGCGGATGTTGTGCTCCTTTGACCCGGTGAAGTAGAGCAGCGCCGCGCCGTAGGCGGCCGGCTCGACGATGCGCAGATCGATCTGGATGCCCGACTCGGTGCGCACGCTGGTCTTGGTGGCGCCCTTGAGGATCACCTCCGCCACGCCGTTGAGCTTGACGAAGGCATCGCTGATCTTCCGGGCGTCCTTCGGGTCGGCGGCGACGAGCAGGTCGATGTCGCCGATCGTCTCGCGCCCGCGGCGCAGCGACCCGGCGTAGGCGGCGTCGCGGACGGCCTTGTGGGCGCGCAGCTTGTCCACGAACCAGCGCGCCAGCGGCAGGGCCTCGCCGATGCGCCGGCGGGCGCCCGCGGCCTGGGTGAAGGCGAGGTTGGCCTTGATGTTCGCCAGCGTCTTGGCGCCCATGCGCGGCAGGTTCTCCAGCTCACCCGTCTCGAGCTTGGCCTTGAGGCTGGCGATGTCGGTGACCCCGCCCTGCTGCCACAGCGTCGCCACGCTCTTGGGCCCGATGCCGGGGATCGCCAGCACCTCGAGCAGCCCGGCGGGCACCTGTGCGAGCATCTCCTGATGCTCGGCGACTTGGCCCGTCTCCAGGAACTCGACGATGCGGTCGGCTGTGCCCTGGCCGATGCCGTCGATCTTCGTCAGCTCCCGGGGCTCGTAGTCGCTGACGTCGCGCGGCAGCTCGGCGATGACCCGGGCCGCCTTCTCGAAGGCGCCGATGCGGAAGC
>SLDI01000530.1:0-4427 GCA_007125385.1 Phycisphaeraceae bacterium
CCCGCCACCGCCGCCAGCCCCACCACCAGCGCGGGCACGGGCCCCGCCCCGGCTGCCGGGCGCGCCACGCCCGGGCACCCCGCCACGGACGTCGTATTGTCTCAAGGCCTTGGCTCATGCTCAGTCCAGCTCGAAGCTGTAGATGTTGTCCGATTCCGGATCCCGCCAGTCATGCCAGACCTGGCTCGGGCCCGGTGACGCGAAGAACGGACGCGGGTGCGGCTTCAGGTGGTCGTAAGAATCATCACCCGATGCGGTGGCGCGTGAGCGGTACTCCAGCTCGTTGCCCCAGCCGTCGACCATCGTTACGGGGCGGCCGGTCACGACGACATCATCATCATCACCTGCCTCAAGATCGCGCGTGTCACCATCGCGCACGATGCCCGCGTCGCGCGCGTTGAGCAGCTCCTCGACCTCCGGTACCTCGCGCGCCTGGATCACGAACCAGCGGATCGCGTAGTCGATGTGCGGTCCGCCATCAACCTCCAGTGGCGGCATCCGGTCGCGCCACTCGGCGTCCAGATCGGTCGGCGGCGGGCCGCCCTCCCACCCGGCCGTACTGACCACCCGCCCCGTGCGTTGCTGGTACTCCACGGCCGCGGCCTGGGCGGCTTGGAGGATGGCCCGCGTCTGGCCGATGCGGCTCTGGTGGCGGACCATCATCAGCCCGTAGGCGAGCGCCCCCATCACGAGGGCGAGCAGGGAGATCGTCACGAGCAGCTCGATGAGCGTGAAGCCCCGCCTTGTGTCGATTGTCCGCATCTCGGTCTCCAGAGGCCGCCGGTCCGCCTCGCGAGGCCGCAAGCGGCCGGGCGGGGCGGGGGTCGCCGGGGGCGACGGTGGCGTGCCGGTTACATCACCGAGTTCATCAACTGCACCAGGGGCAGGAACAGCGCGATGACGATGAACCCGACGATGAAGCCCAGCAGCACGATCATCACCGGCTCCAGCAGCGAGACCAGGCTCGCCACCGCCACGTCCACCTCTTCGTCGTAGTTGTCGGCGATCTTGCTGAGCATCTTGTCCAGGTCGCCCGTCTCCTCGCCGACGTCGATCATGTTCACCACCAGCGCGTCGCAGACCTTGGCCTGGCGCAGCGGGTCGGCGAAGCTCTCGCCCTGGCGCACCGAGTCGTGCACATCGCGCAGGGCCTTGGCGTAGATCTCGTTGCCCGTCGTCTCGCTGGTGATCTG
Organism: Phycisphaeraceae bacterium; assembly: GCA_007125385.1. Classification (GTDB taxonomy): domain Bacteria; phylum Planctomycetota; class Phycisphaerae; order Phycisphaerales; family Phycisphaeraceae; genus SKPT01. Next base: position 1,194 of record SLDI01000530.1, read on the forward strand.
GATCGCGTCCAGGATCGGCACGCCGGCGTTGATGAGCGTGCCCAGCGTCCGCGTGAACTTGGCGATCGTCGCCTTGGCGATGAGCTGGCCCGCCACGGGCGAGTGCAGGGCGCTCCAGTCCGTGACGGTTCGGCCGAGGTTGCTCTTGCGAATGAGTTTGAGCATCGCCCAGATCACGAACGGAAGCAGCAGCACCCACACCGCCCCGGGGATGACCTGGTCCGGGTAGAGCGTGCCGCCCAGCCAGCTCGCCGTGTTGATCAGCCAGATCGTCAGCCAGGGCAGCTCGGTGTCGAAGTCGTCGAAGATCTCCTCGAACTGCGGCACGATGACGAGCATGATGCCCAGGACGATCAGCGCCGCCACGGAGAGCACCACGGCCGGGTAGACCATCGCGCCCTTGATCCGGCGGCGCAGGCGCTCGGCCTTTTCCAGGAACTCGGCCAGGCGTTGCAGGATCACGTCCAGCACGCCGCCGACCTCGCCGGCGGCGACCATCTTGGTGTACAGCCGGTCCCACGCCCGGGGGTGCTTGGCCAGCGCGTCGGAGAGCGTCGAGCCGGAGGAGACGTCCTCGTGCACCTCCTTCAGGGCGTTCTTCAGCGCTCCGGGTTTCTCCTGCTGCTCGAGGATCGCCAGCGAGCGCAGGATGGGGAGCCCGGCGTCCTGGAGCGTCGAGAGCTGCCGCGTGAACTGCACGATCTGCTTGCGCTTGACGCCGCCGAAGCTGAGCGAGATGTCGCCCACGCCCTTTTTCTTGGCCGCCGGCCCGGTGCCGCGGGCGGCGCGGCTTTTCTTGGCGCGATGCTCGCGCACCGAGGTCGGGAAGTACCCCTGGCTGCGAATGCGCGCGATCGCCTCCTCGCTGTTGGCGGCGTTGATCGTGCCCTTCTGCGGCTTGCCGGTCTCGTCGAGCGCTTCGTACTGGAAACTGGGCATGGCCGAATCCTCAGTGTTGCCGATTGCCGATCGTCGATTGCCGATGGCGAGCGTCCGATCGACCGCCGATCGGCGGTGCGTCTACTCGTCGAGCACCGTCTGGTTGACCACCTCGTCGATGCTCGTGAGCCCATCGAATATCGCCAGCAGCCCGGACTGCCTCAGGGTCCGCATGCCGCGCTTGCGCGCCTCGGCGCGGAGCACGGCGGTCGAGGCGTGCTGCATCACCAGCTCGCGGATCTCGTCGTCCATGACCATGATCTCGAAGATCGCCATCCGCCCCTTGTACCCGCTCTGGTTGCAGTAGTCGCAGCCCCGGCCGCGATAGAGCTGGCGCCCGGCCACGTCCTCGGGCATCAGGTCCAACTGCATCAGCTCCTCCTCCGTCGGCTCGTAGGCCTCCTTGCACCGCGGGCAGATCTTGCGCACCAGCCGCTGGCCGATCACCCCCTCGACCGTCGCCGTGAGCAGGAAGTCCTCCAGCCCCAGGTCCAGCAGACGCGCCACCGTGCTCGGGGCGTCGTTCGTGTGCAGCGTCGTGAAGACCAGGTGACCCGTCAGCGCCGCCTGCACCGCGATCTGCGCCGTCTCCAGGTCGCGCGTCTCACCGACCAGGATGATGTCCGGGTCCTGACGCAGAAAGCTGCGCAGCGCCCGCGCGAACGTCAGCCCGACGTTCGTGTTCACCTGCACCTGGATCAGCCCGTCGATGTCGTACTCGACGGGGTCCTCGACGGTCAGGATCTTCTCCGTGATCTGGTTCAGCTCGCTCAGCGCCGCGTACAGCGTCGTCGTCTTACCCGAGCCCGTCGGGCCCGTGACGATCACGATCCCGTTGGGCTTGCGCATCAACTGGCGCACGTCGTCCAGCTCGTCGTGGCGCAGCCCCACGCGGTCCAGGTCCAGCGAGATGTTCGAGCGGTCCAGCACGCGCATCACCACCGACTCGCCGAACATCGTCGGCAGCACGGCCACGCGCAGGTCCACCGGCGCGTTGTTCACCTGAAGCTCGATGCGCCCGTCCTGCGGCACGCGGCGCTCGGCGATGTCCAGGTTGGACATGACCTTGATGCGGCTGACGATGGGCAGCGCCAGGTGGCGCGGCGGCGGGATCATCTCGTAGAGCACGCCGTCGATGCGGTAACGCATCTTGAACTCGTCCTCGAACGGCTCGAAGTGGATGTCCGAGGCCCGGTCCTTGATCGCCTGGAGCAGGACCAGGTTCAGCAGCCGCTTGACCTTGTTGTCGTCCGCGGCCTGAAGCAGGGCTTCCAGGTCGATCGACTCGCCCCGGTCCTGCAAGCCCTCGAAGTCGTCCGCCGCCTCGGTCAGCTCCTGCACCAGCGAGGCCAGCGAGTCGTCGTCCTCGCCGTAGTAGGTCTGGATCTTCTTCTCGACCTGCTCGGCGTCGGCGACGACGGCCTTGACGTTGAAGCCCATCAGCAGCCGCAGGTCGTCCAGCGCCCGGAAGTTGTCCGCGCTCTTGAGCGCCACGGTCAGGGCCTTGTCCGCCGGCTCGTAGGCCAGGGGCAGGATCTGGTACGCCTGGGCCGTCTCCGCCGGGATCAGCCGAATCACGTCGTCGGGGATGTCGAACTCGTCGAGGTCGACGGTGTCCATGCCCGCCTGGTGGGCCAGGGCGCGGTTGACGTCTTCCTGCGTGATGTAGCCGAACTCCACCAGCAACTGGCCCAGCGGCAGGCGGCGGGTCTCCTGCAGGGCCAGGGCCTCCTTGACCTGCTCGCGGGTGACCTTGCCCATCTTGGTCAGGATGCGGCCCAGTGGCCGACCCTTCAGATCATCGCCGGAGCTCGACCGGCCGCTGCGGGATTTGCTGGCGCTGCTCGAGCTTGAGGTTCGTTCTGCCATCGCCTGGCTCCCGTGATGGGCCGATCATCGGCCGGCTCGGGTCTTTCCCTTGGCTTCATCCGCGGCGGGGCCGGGCCCGCCATGCCCAATCGGCCGCGCACTTCACGCCCCGGAAGCATTCCTGCAAATCGTCACGTTTTCCAAGTGTCCGCTTCTTTCCTTCGGGGGTCATCCGTTTCATCGGTCAGAAACGGTTGGCTCAGGAGAGCCCGGCGGGTGGCCGGCGCCCATCTTCACATCGCGGCCGGCCTGTTGCTCCACTTCATCTGCTGACCATCCTACCGCGCTTCGTCTCGGCGACAAGCCCCCGCACAGGTTCTGGAGAGGGAGGACATCTGGAATACGGAACGTCTCTCCAGGCCCCCGTGGCCGCTTGCGCGAGCGCCCTCGGGCAAAACGCCGGGACCCATGGCCCCGGAAATCGGC
>SLDI01000753.1:0-15283 GCA_007125385.1 Phycisphaeraceae bacterium
GCTGCTGCCTCTCCGGTCGCCCTCCGGGCTCCCTACGAGGCAGCAGCAGCGACGGAGCCGGATCCACCTTAAATCAGGCCTGGCGCGCCCAGTTGACGGGGAGGGGTTCAGTCGCCACGCGAGGCTGGGCCGGGTGCGATGGTTCGGCTCGGGCGCGTCGCCGTTGCGGCGGGGCCTCGTGGTGTCAGCTATCTTGAAACGTTGGACATACTCCGTCCGCCTGTCAGTGGAGGCAGCGGAGGAAGGTTGCAAGCCGGTTTCGGCTTAGCCCTCAAGGCAACGGAACGTCGTTGAGGCCTTGAGTGAGCCGGCAGGGTTCGAAGGGTGGTGCATGCGGATCGCGGTTCCCAGGCAAGCGGAAGACGGCGAGGCGCGGGTGGCGCTGGTTCCGAGCGTGGTCAAGCGCCTGACCGCGGCGGGGCACGAGGTGTTGATCGAGCGTGGGGCGGGGGCGAGGGCCTATTTTTCCGATGCGTCCTACCGCGAGGCCGGGGCGCGGGTCGTTGATGAGGCGCCGCGGCTGTGGGCCGAGGCGGACGCGGTGCTGGTGGTCCACGCCCCGCGGCTGGAGCAGGTGCGGTGGATGCGCGGCGGGGCGTTGCTGGCGGGTGTGCTGGGGGCGTCGACGAACCTGGAACTGGTCGAGGCGCTGCGTGACGGGGGCATCACGGCGTTCGCGATGGAGTTGATTCCGCGGATCAGCCGGGCGCAGTCGATGGACGTGCTGTCGAGCCAGGCGAGCATTGCCGGCTACAAGGCGGTGATCATGGCGGCGGAACGGGGCCGGGGCGTGCTGCCGATGATGATCACCCCGGCGGGGACGATTTCGCCGGCGCGGGTGCTGGTGATCGGCGCGGGCGTGGCGGGTTTGCAGGCGATCGCCACGGCCAGGCGGCTGGGCGCGGTGGTCGACGCGTACGACGTGCGGGCGGCGACGCGTGAGCAGGTGCAGTCGCTCGGGGCGCGTTTCGTTCAGTTGAACGATGAGCCGGCCGCTGACGCCGAGACTCACGGCGGCTACGCCCGCGAGCAGTCCGAGCGTCAGCAGCAGCGCCAGGCGGAGCTCATGGCGCGAACAGTCACGGCGGCGGACATTGTGATCTGTACGGCGGCGGTGTTGGGCGCCGCCCCGCCGTTGTTGGTGCCGACGTCGGTGGTCGAGCAGATGCAGCCGGGCTCGGTCCTGGTGGACCTGGCGGCCGATCCGCGTCACGGGCGAGGCAACTGCCAGGCGACGCGGCCGGGCGAGATTCACGTCACCGCCAACGCCGCGCAGATCGTCGGCACGCTGAACCTGCCGGCGCTCGTGCCGCGCGACGCGAGCCTGTGCTTTGCCCACAACATGCACGCGCTGCTCGAAGCGATCACGGACGCCGAGGCATCGTTGCGCGTGAACCTGGACGACGAGATCCAGGCCAGCGCCTGCATCACGCACGAAGCCGCGATTCGCCACGAGCGCCTGTGTCAGGCACGCGAAGCCCGCCCCTGAACCGGAGCCCGATTTCATGAGCCTTTGCCTGAGCTATGCGGAAGAGCTGAACCCGCTGATCATCAGCATCGTGGTGTTCGTGCTGGCGGTGTTCATCGGGTTCGAGGTGATTCGCAAGGTGCCCTCGCAACTGCACACGCCGTTGATGTCCGGCTCCAATGCCATCAGCGGGATCACGATCGTCGGGGCGTTGACGGCGGCGCTGGCAGGGCAGGCCCAAGCCCTGGCCACGGCGCTGGGAGTGATCGCCGTCGTGTTCGCGAGCATCAACGTGGTGGGCGGATACGTCGTCACGCACCGGATGCTGGGCATGTTCAAGGATCGGCCCGGCCAGCGCCCCGCCGACGATTCGAAGTAGACACAGACGCACAGAGTCAATGCATTGGTTGAGACCACCTGTAACCTCGCCCCGGTGACAAGCCTGGCCCTTCTCAGCGCCGACGCCGCCGAGTTGCTCTACCTGCTGGTGGCGGTGCTGTTCATCTTCGGGTTGAAGCTGCTGGCGAACGTGCGCACCGCGGCGCGGGGCAACATGCTCTCGGCGGTGGGAATGCTCGTCGCGGCGGCGGTCACGTTGATGCTCGTAACCCCAGATCGGCTCGCCGGCGTGATCTGGGTGTTGGCGGCCATGGCCATCGGCGGCGCGATCGGGCTGGTGCTGGCGCTGCGCGTGCCCATGACCGGCATGCCGCAGATGGTGGGCCTGCTCAACGGCTTCGGCGGCGTGGCGTCGCTCCTGGTGGCCAGCGCGGACTACCTGCTCAGCCTTGGCCAGGCGTCGCACCGCGTCGACGCGCTGCTTGCCACCGCGCTGGCGATGCTGATCGGCGGGGTAACATTCACCGGCTCGCTCGTGGCGTTCGCCAAACTCCAGGAGCTGAAACTGGTGCCTTCCCGGCCGGTACGCTTCGCCGGCCAGAAGGTGCTCATCGCCGCCCTGCTCGTCGGCGCGGTGGTGATGGCGGGCCTGCTGACGCTGCAACCGGACAACGTGTGGCTGGTCGTGGCGATCGGTGCTTTCGCACTCGTGCTCGGCGTGCTGTTGGTCATCGGCATCGGCGGGGCGGACATGCCCGTGGTCGTCGCGCTGCTCAACAGCTACTCGGGACTCGCGGCGGCGATGGTGGGGTTCGTGCTCAACAGCCATGTGCTGATCATCACCGGCTCGCTCGTCGGGGCGTCGGGCCTGATCCTCACGCAGATCATGTGCAAGGCGATGAACCGCTCTTTGGCCAATGTACTCTTTGGCGGCGTCGGCGGGGCGGTGGCTGCCGGCCCGGGCAATCAAGGCGGGCAGGTCCACACGTTCACCCCTGAGGACGCCGCCATGGTCATGGAAGCGGCGCAACAGGTCATCATCGTGCCCGGCTACGGCATGGCGGTGGCGCAGGCGCAGCACGCGGTCAAGTCGCTGGCGGCCGAGCTTGCCCGACGGGGCGTGACGGTCCGCTACGCGATCCACCCGGTCGCCGGCCGCATGCCCGGGCACATGAACGTGCTGCTGGCCGAGGCGGGCATCCCCTACGAGCAATTGCTCGACCTCGACCAGGGCAACCCCGAGTTCGAGCGCACGGACGTGGCGCTGGTCATCGGCGCCAATGACGTAACCAACCCCGCCGCCCGGCACCTCGAGAGTTCGCCCATCTATGGCATGCCCATCCTCGACGTGGACAAGGCCCGGACGGTCTTCGTCATCAAGCGGTCGCTCGGGGCGGGCTTCGCCGGCGTGGAGAACGAACTGTACTTCTACGACAACTGTGGCATGATCCTGGGCGACGCCCGTGCGGTGGTCACGGACCTGACCGCTGAACTTGAAAACATCTGATACCGATTTGAAAATCCGCGACCATTTCAGGCCTTTGGCAGACGACTCGCCGACGCAAACAAGTTCCCCCATCGCGCGGTTTGACGCTGGCCTGCTGCACCGCTAAGCTGCCTATGCGTTGAGACTGAATCTCGACAGCAAGAGGCGAGGGTCGACAAGATCGGCGCTCGATTGGCATTTGCAGGCAGCCGTGATGAAGCGCAATTTCGTTGATGGCGATGCCTTGGGAGCCCTGGAAGAGCACGGCGCGGTGATGCTCGCCGGCCGCGAGCCGGGGACCGCCTTGCGGGTCCGGCTTGAATCGTGCCCCAAGGGAGGTTGCGCGCACATCGAACAGATGGCCTACAGCGACACGCTTGGCTGGTATCGTCAAAGAGCCTTCAGTGTGCCGCGGGACATGATCGAGCCGCTGGCTCGGCTGCTGCACATGAGCCACTGCCTGCTGCCACAGCCTGCCACGCCGGAACCAGCGCCGGCAGGTCACTTGCGACTCGTCCAGCCCGACGAGCCACAGCCCACGGATGCGGGTGGCCGCGGCGGCTCACGCCGACTTGGATCGTGACGCAGGGGCCTCGGCGGCGCGCTCGTGAATCTGTTCGAGCCGGTCGAGATACTTCTCGAGCGCTTCGACATCCTGCGTCTCATCGTCCACCATGTCCTCGAGCATGTTGCGGTAGCCCGGGTGGTCTGTGCAATAGATCAGCGCTTCGCTGTAGATCTGCACGGCGCGGCGTTCCAGCTCCAGGCTGTTCTCCAGCATCTCCTGGAGATCCTTCGTCTGCTTGACCGCGTCGGGTTCAACCGAAGGGGTCCCGCCCAATGCGGCCACGCGGGAGCCGATCATCCGCGCGTGCTTGAAAGATTGCTCGGCACGTTCCCCGAACCAGTCGGACCAGACGATCCGGTCCCGGCCGGTGATCACCTGCGCGTATTGGTTGTATTGCAGCAATGCTCCCAGCTCCAGCGAAACGCCCTCGTTGAGCTTCTCGATCAGCTTTGGCTTGTCCATGGTGAGCCCTTTCGTAGTGGTACATCGTCAACCTGGCGCGGCAGTGTACGGGCGGGACAGTCAACCGCCAAGTAAAATCTTCAATGGCCAACCACTTCAGGGCAGCGCCACGGCGTCATCGAGACGAAGCGCCGCGGGCACCGGCATGCGGGGAATAGGCAACCCGAACCACATCACCGGCCGCCGATATCCTGTCAGCGCCGGGGTGAGTGATGGGGCGGTTCCGCGAAAAAGCCGCGACCGCCGGTTGCGGGGCAACGGCCATGGACCTCCGACCACCCTGCGTCCGACGGTAACATCCACGCTCAACCGCACGCGGTGCCTCTGACGAACCAGGATGTGGCGCGAGCGGCGGCACCGTCCTCTTGAGACATCTTCTGAAGGGTCTATCGATGAGCGATTCGTCAATTGCGTGCGCGACGCGGCGACTCGCAGCCTGGGGGCAAGGTGATGTCCGGCGGCTGTTCGAATCCGTGCCGGGCCTGCTTGAAGCCGGCGATGATGAGGCGCGGGCGAAGGCGGCTACACTGCTCACCGACCTGCTCGATCTTCAGATTGATGATCCGTCATCGGTCAAGCATGGCCAGTTCCCCATGCAACTCGGGGGCAGCGGCGGCGATCTGAACTGTTGCCTTTTCCTCATGCCCATGCTTGTGCGCCTGCTCGAGAAGCATGCAGCCGCACTCGATGCGCCTTTGCGCGTTCGGCTGGACGCAGCGACGCGCCTTGCCCTGCTCGCCGCCGAGCGTCGGTGGGACGAGGAAATCTTCGATCTGTCCCGTGACCACAAGGCCTACACCAACGTATTCCTGCTGTACATACAGGCGTTGCTCCTCGGCGCCCGGCTCTATGGCGACGACCGGCTTCAACGCGCCGCGGAAGCGCAATGGCGCTGCCGGTTCAACCATATCAGCTACTTCGGCGTCGACGAGTTCGTCAGCCAGGATTACAACAACGTCAACGAGCGCACGCTGCGCCGCATGCATGGTGTCGCGGCCAATGGGCAGATGCGGCATGAAATCGCCCTTGTGCGCCACCACTTGGCCGCGCTGCAACTGGCCGTGACGCACCCGCGGCTGAAGGTGCAGGTGGCCGGCAGCGCGCGCGACTACCGCCGGGCGCTGGCCCCGGGGCCGCGCGAACCGGGATGCCTGGCCGAGCCCGGGAACAACGACCCCTGTCCGCTGCATGAACTGATCGACGCGTATCATCATCGACAGTTCCCTTACCACGTGCGCGGCCGCGCCACACCATTGCCCTATCACTTCCAGAGCTGGCAGCAGCCAACCGCCGCGCTGGGCTCGATGACGGGGGGCAACTACTTCTGGCAGCAGCTTCACTGCGTCGTGGCCGTCGGCCATAGCGAAACGCAGCGGGACATGCTGCTCGTGCCCGGGTCCTACACGATCGCCAACGGTCTTGTCCGGCAGGATCGCGGCCGCGCCTTGTGCCTGTTCACCCGCGGGCCCAACACCTTGCTGCGCACGCAGCGGCTGACGCCGGACGTGGCGTACATGGGATCAGCTTCGGGGTGAGGGGTTGGCTCGGCCACGCCGACATGTTCGCCTGGCGGGAGAGCGACTACGTTCCGCTCGTCTTCGGCGGGCCCGTGCCGGAACTGGACGGCCTGCCGGAATTCGACTGGGCGGTGCAGTTCGCCGACCCGACCGCAAGCCTGTACATGCAGATGAAGACGTGCTGCGCGGGGCATGCAACGTGTTGCACGGCGGGTGGCCTCGCGAATGCTTGACCTTCGTGCCACCCTCAAGCGGAGCGCCCCGCCGGGTTCAACGCCCTGGCGGCCGGACACGGGGCGAGCGCCGCCGGCTGCTCAGCAGGCAGGCCCCGCCCAGGACCACCAGGACCAGCGTCGCCGGCTCCGGAACTGCGTAGATCGGCTGGTCGTACTGCAGTGCCTTGCCGGGCATCGGCACCACGCTGACGCGGCGCTACAAGGGCCGGATCCTGCAGGTGACGGTGCTGGCCGACGGCTTCGAGTTCGAGGGCGAGCACTACCGGTCGCCGACGGCGGTGGCGCGGGCGGCGACCCGCGGTGGCGCGGCCACGCGATGATCCGGCGCAGCGTGTGCGTGAGACTGGTTCTGCTGATCGCCAGGGCGTTAACCGTCGGTTCGCTCCGTGCCCGACCGGGCACGTTCGCACATCCCGCACAGCCCACCGTCTCTACCTCATAACCAACAACCGTTTACGGCGCGCCATGCGTCAGCTTTTTGGGGTGCCGCGTGTGCGAAGTCAGTGTGGCCCACACTAACATGATTGAACGATGAAGCGCTGCGCCGCCGGGGCCTTGCCGGCGGTGAGCTTGACCGGCTCGCGTCGTGCGGCGGAGGCGTAGGCGGCGAACACCAACTCCATGGTCTTGACGGTCTCCCGACCGCTGGTCTCCGACTCGCTCCCCGTTTCCAGACAGTCGATGAAGTGTTGCTGGGTGGCGACGAAGCTCTGCATCGCGCCGTCGCTCGAAAAACGCCACGCCTGGCAACCACTATCGGTATGAAGGCTCAGCAGGCCATCGTAGCCCAACTCCGCCGTAGCTCGCTCGCCTTCGATTCGGGCCCTGCACCCCGTGACGCAGGCGGTGGGCGGCTGGACGCTGCACCAGCTGAGATCCATGAGGAACTCCATGTCGCCGAAGCTGACCATGGCGGTGGCGAGGTCCTCGCCGGCGATGTCCGTGCTGACGCGGGCGAGGCGCGCGTAGATCTGCGAGGCCTCGCCGAAGAGGTAACGGGCGGTGTCCAGGTAGTGGATGCCCATCTCGTAGACCATTAGCCGCGGCATCTGAGCGAAGTAGGGCTGGCCGCCGAACCGGGGCTCGGGCAGCGTCATCCGGTGGTGATCGAAGATCAGCGCGTAGAAGACGCGTCCGAGTGCGCCGGCGCCGATCAGCTCCTTCATCTTGCGAAACCACGGCCGGTGACGGAAGTTTTCATTGACCATGAACCGCACGCCGGCCTCGTCACAGGCGTCGATCATCTGCTCGAGCTCCGGCATCGATTCGGCGACGGGCTTCTGGCACAGCACGTGAATACCGCGGGCGGCGGCCTCGCGGACCATCTCCAAGTGGAGCATGGGGCGGGTGGCGATGTCCACAAAGTCCGGCTGCACCGCATCGAGCATGCGGCGGTAGTCGGTGTGCACGGCTTCGACACCGAATCTCTCAGCCATGTCGCGTGCCTTAGCCTCGTCGATGTCGCAGACCGCGGTGATCGCGCCGCCGCGCACCTGCGCCCACGCCGCCATCTGCTGATTGGCGATGTAGCCGCAGCCGATCAGCCCGCCGTTCAGGGTCATGGTGTGTCTCCGACATGGTCACGCCGACGCGTGCCGCAGCCGTGTCGCGGCACTGAGACCGCCGGCGGCGCCGATCTGAACATCGCTCATCAAAGCAAGATGCTCCGAATTGAGCGGATATCATCGCCGTCAAGGCCGACCCATAAGAGATATCGTTCAACGATTCCCTGGAAATTCTGATCGGCTGAATCATCCTTGAAGCTTCCGATGGCGGCCGCAAACCTCGTAAAGTCCTCGCTCAAGTGGCTTCTCGTCCCGACCGCGGAGCGAGACGTCAGTTCGTAATCTCGCACCAAATCGTCCCACTTCATCCCCAACAGGCCGCCCAGCAGGAACATGAGCGTGCCAGTTCTGTCTGCGCCGCCCCAACAGTGAACCAGAATCGGATAGTTGCTCGAGTCCGCGAGCGTCTTGAAGGCTGTTCTGTAGCCGACAACCCATTCATGGTCCGTGATCGCGTCATAGGCCTCGATAGGAGCCTGTATCCATTGAACCAGTTTCTGGTCCAGCACAGGTTTGCCATTCGACCGCAGATCAAGATCGGTTCGGATGCCGAGATCGTCCAGCAGCACCTTCACCCCGGTCTCCTGGATTTCGTAATGATCATCCATTTCAGATGATCTGTAAAGAAGGCCCTGTTTGATTCTTCTGTCCTTCGATACAGCCCATCCACCCAGGTCCCGAACATTCGTTATTCCGGGTGCGCTTATCCATCGCGGTGCGGCATCACCTGTCACAAAACTCCAGACAGGGCTCTTGGCAAGGTAGGTTTCTGCTGAGCGGGCAATAACCCTCCAGTAATACCATGTCGCGATGCGAAGGTTGTTTACACAGAGCCGCGGGGTCTCCAATCCGCGGCACGTCCATACGTCGTCGAACGTCGGATTCGACGTAAGCACGTAGTCGTAGCTGACAACACGACCGGCTTCGGCAGGAAAGGCTTGCCATTCAAATTGCACGGCTTCCGGCACGGAACGGTCCGCAGAATCCGCCGCCGAACGATTCACCAACTCAATTGAAGCACCGAACCGCGGTCGCGTCATGTTCGGTTCTGGCCAGTAAACCGGAATCGTGGTGTCGGTGATCTCGTGCATTCTGTGCATGAGTTGAGCCCCACGGTGAAAGGTCAAAGCTCGTTCGAGTTGGTGCTGGATGCATTATCTGGCCACGCGCCATTTTGTGACGAGAGGACGAGCTTCGTGCACGTGTCCCTTCCTCATCGCCGCGTACTTTGGAAGTCATTCGCCTGCGTCAGGGACGATCGCCGCCGCCCAGCCGCCCCGGCCGGGAGCGGTGATGGTGACGACGCTTCCGCCAGTCAGCGGGGTCCGCTCACCGTACCACTCACCGGTGGACAGGCTGATCCAACGCAGGGCGAACAGGCCGGTCGCGCTGCTGAGATCGAGCGCGACTGAGCCACCGTCGGTGAAGTACAAGCCGTACAACCGGCCGGGATCAGCCATCAGGTAGGCACCGTTGTCGGCGCGATTCGGCAGCAGATCCAGCCGGGGACTCACCTGCCAAGGGGGGATCGCATCGGTGAACCTGCGCATCGCCCTGATGCTCGCCCGTGCCTCCGGCAGCAGACCAAGGCCGCACTCGTCTCGATGAAACCGTACCGACGCGGCCCCGCCGAGCACACCACGCCAGAAACGTTCGATCGCCTGTTCGGTCGAGCCGGTCCATGTGAGCTGGTCGCCACTACGGCCATAGATCTTGGTTTGGTTGATCGGACGGGGCTGCTTGCGTTCGAGCATCACCTTCCGCACGTGCTGAAGCCGGCTCCAGTGGAGCTCACCATTCTGTACGGAATTCTGGGAAGCCTCGAAGAAAGAGTACACATCCGGCCGATGCAGTGAAGCCAGGTGTTGGGCGTCCGTGAGGTCGGTCTGCCAGTACATCTCAGACGTTTCGACCGTCTTGCCCCGCGCCGATGCCGCGTCGGAAATGTATCGCGACCAGTACCAGCCCCACTCCGGCGAATAGCCTGCATGGATCTCATTCGTCATCGTGTAGAGCACATGGTCATACGCGAGCGTGTGATTCAGTAGCTTGTCCACGAACCGCTGCTGATAGCGCAGCAACACGCGGTCATGGCGGAGCGCGGGCACACTGTCCCAGAAATCATGTACCCTTCTGTGGGTGTGCGCCTGTCCGTAGCTGGACTTCAGGATCGTCTCTGTGGCTGTGTAGTTGATATTGTTGGCCGGATTCCAGGGGCTTCCAGACCAATACGGGTGGTACACGTCATGGAAGGGCCATACCTCCACCTGCACGATCATATTCCGCGTCTTCGTTGCCTCGAGCAGGTGGTCCAGACGCTTCCAGTACTCCTCGTTCCAGAGGTCCAGGTTGTATTTGCTCGCATTCGTATCGAAATGAAAGGCCTTTACGTCCCCCTCATCGCAATCGTCCATCGTGTTTCGGATGTAGTTGCCACCAACACGAGCAAGAAGGTCCAGATGCTCGTCGAGGCCGGGGATCTGAAACAGATTGTCCTCACGACTGCCACCCAGCAGCATCACCGGTTTGCCTTGGTACTGCCAGTAGAAAGGGTTTTCCGCATAGGGGCGGATTCGACCGTTGTCACTGACCATGATGGCTCCCTGCACCGCAATGCCAACGCCAACCACTGTACGCCAGCGGTCCTGGAGGTGCAACTGATACAAGGACGGCCCACGTGTTCCAGCCGACTGCCGCACAGGGCCGTTGGTGGCCTGGCTCGCGAGCATGGTAACACAACCTGGAACGGGCCACGCGGCGACGCTCCGAAATGTGGCTCCAGCCGACGTTCTCTCGCGCCAGGCGGAGGATCAGCGCTCGTAGCGAGGCCGTCATCTTCCGTGGTCGACCCACCCGACCGGCCTCCCGCCCCGCGGCCTGGTCCCGCACCCACCGGCGGTAGGTCTTGACGTTCACGATCCCGATGACATCACGGACCTCATGGCCTATCGCCTCGCCGATCCGGAGCAGCCGCGCCCGGTCCTCCGGGGCCAGGATCACCCGGCTCCCGGGCACCTTGGCTCGCAGCAGCTCCACCGGGAACTTCAGGAAGCGCAGCCAGGCGTCGCGACGCGCCGACCACGCCTCCGCCAGCATCATCACAAGCGCCATCAGCCAGTGGGACAGCGTTATCGTCCCCTCCTTATCCCCCGACGTAAGTCCAGCACAGACCGCTGCCCGACATTTTGGGCCAACCCCGCGGCGGTGTAAATAGTCGCGATCCCGCCTCAGGCCCTCTCAGCCCTCATAACCAGCGCCCTTTTGATTCGGTACCCCGAACGCGACACGGAAAAGTGCTCTGCGCGCACTCCGGCCAAAAGTTTGAAATGCGTATGGTCCGCTCTACTCGCCCAAACCGCAGGAGCGGCGAGGCGAAAAACACGATCGACCCCCGCTGTGAGGCCCGCACCCCACCCATGGAAATCTCCGAAGAGCCCCATTTATTTGGTCATGAAGTCCAGTTGCTCCGCAACAGACAACACATCGTTCCCAGGGGAAGTCTCACGTCCATTTGGGTTAATCCACTGTTCGCCGGCGCCGCAGCAGCATCAGCGTCCCAAGCCCCAGCAGCGCCAGCGATCCGGGCTCCGGCACGCTTGCCGAACCACCACCCACGAGCAACCGCACGAACGGCGCCACGTCGGCCGTGTCGAACGCTCCGTCAGCGTTGATATCGCCCAGGCCCGTCATCGTCACCGCATCGACGCCGAACTGGGCCATGTAAGCGGCCGGGTTCGTCAGCGCCAGCACGAATGGCGCCACGTCCCCCGTGTCGAGGACCCCGTCGAGATTCATGTCCCCCAGCAGCAAGGCCAGGCTGACGCTGAGCATGCCCTGGGTGTAAAGCTCGTCGATGTTCCAGCCGAGGCCTGTGTCGAGAGTGGGCAGGCCGAGGCTGTGGAACGTGCCGCCGTGACTGGCGAAGTTGAGGATGTTGAAGGCATCGCCGGACTGGGGTCTAAAGGCGTCGATGAGTCGGACGTCGAGTGTGCCCTCAAGCTGGAGGTGGCCGGCGATGTCGAGCCGGTCATGCCCGCTGCCGGGCGTGGTGCCGGCAAGCTCGATGATGAGCGTTGCGCCGGGCCCGAGCGTCACATCACCGGCGAAGCTCACGATGACGGTGCTGTTGCCGGGGCTGTAGGCCGCGAGGAACTCGGCGGTGCCGGGGCCGGTGAACGCGCCGGCGCCCGAGACGTCGCCGTAGAAGGAGGCGACGGCGGATTGGCCGATGTGGATCTCGCCGTTGTGCGTGACCGATCCGAAGAGCCCCGCCGCCGCCTGGCCGCCGACGTTGACCAGGCCGGTGTTGTCGAACTCGCCGAAGAGGCTGGCCCCGGCGTGGAGGTTGACGGTGCCGACGTTGGCCAGGCCCTGGGTGAACTCGGCCTGTCCGCCAAGGACGTTGACGACGCCGGCGTTGGTGTTGCCGGCGGCGGTGAAGTGCAGGTGCTCGCCGGCCGCAACGCGCACCTCCCCGGCGGGAAGGTTGTGCAGGCTCGTGTCGACGCGGCCGCGGCCCTGCACCAGGCCGGCGTTGCTCAGCAAGTCGCCACGCAGCCGGGCGCTGACGCCGTCGAGCACGATGTGCCCGGCGTTGTCGACATGCCCGGCGGTGAAGCTGGCGCTGTTGTCGATCACCAGCAGGCCGCTGTCGCTGAGGCTCGCGGTGTGGTCGACGACGATATGCTGGCCCGCGTTGAGGTGGATCGTCGAGCCGAGCTGGCCCGAGCCGATGACCAGATCGGCTTCGCGCATCTGGAAGGTTCCGCTCTGGAAGTTGAGCAGGTGACCGCCGACGATGTCGCCGACGCCGAAGTGCCCGCCGGTGAGCGTAACGGGTTGGAGCAACGTGGCGTTGCCCTCGATGACCAGGCCCTTGTGGGCGGGGATGGTCACGTCCGGGCCATACCAGCCGTCCAGGGACGCTCCGCCGGCGAGTATGCGGTCGCCGGCGAGCTGGATGGTGCCGACGAGGAAGTTGAAGGCGCCGCTCCGTTCGTAGCCATCGAGACGCAGGGCGCCGCCGTTGAGATTGAGCGTGCCGCCGTCGCCGATAACCAGCGTGGTGCCGACGTGGACACGGCCGCCATCGGTGATGCTGAGCGTGCCGGTGCCCGACTCGCCGACGTGCAGCTCCTCGCTGTTGTGCCAGGTCGAGCCGGCGCCGGTGACGGTGACCTGCCCGTGCGAGTTGGCTGCATCACCGATACGAGCCCATGTGTTCGTGGCACTGGCGCCGCCTTCGATCGTCATTGACGCCGTGCCCACCGGCGCCACCGCCAGTGGGCCGGTGTTGGTCAGCCTGGCTTGGTAGCCGCTGAGCACGAGCGTGCCGGTGTCGGGAACGGCGTTGAGTTCGCCGCTGAGCACACCCGTCAGCCTCAGCGTGCCGCCGGTGAAGTTGAACGTGCCGGCGGCATGATCAAAGTGGTGGGCATGAACGGTGCCGCCGGCCTGGAGATTGAGCGTGCCGCCGCCGTCGATGACAAGCGTGGCGCCGACGTGGACACTTCCGCCGTCCATAATGCTGAGCGTGCCGGCGCCTGAGCGGCCGACGTGCAGCGCCTGGATGGTGTTCCAGGTCGAGTCGGCGCCGGTGACGGTGACCGTCCCCTCGGAGCCAACATGCCAAGCGATCCGCCCCGACACGCTCGTGACGCTGCCGCCGTCGGCGATGTCGAGCGTGCCGGTGCCCGACGCCCCGACGTACAGATCCTCGCTGTTGTGCCAGGTCGAGCCGGGACCGGTGACGGTGACCATGCCGTGGGATCCGGCTTGGCCGCCGACCCACCCCCACGTGTTCGTGACGCTGCCGCTGTCGGCAATGTTGAGCGTGCCGGTGCCGAAGCTGCCGACCCTCAGCTCCCCGCTCATGCTCCAAATCGATCCAGTGCCGGTGACCGTGGCCGTGCCCTCGGAGCCCGAGCCCAGGCCGACATAGCCGGAACGGGTCGTGACGCTGCCGCCATCGGCAATGCTGAGCGTGGCGGTGCCCCGATTACCGACCCACAACTCAGCAACCGACGGCTGGTCCGGATCGCTGATGTGCCACGTCGAGCCGGCACCGGTGATGGTGGCCTGTCCGTGCGAGTTGATTCCATCGCCGATACTAGCCTGGCTGCTGGCGGCACTGGCACCGTCTTGGATTGTCATCGACGCCGTGCCCACCGGCGCCACCCTCAGCGGGCCGGTGCTGACCAGGCTGGACTGGGGGCCGCTGAGCACGAGCGTACTGGTATCAACGACATTCAGGGCCGCGCCAACGCTGAAGCTGCCGGCACTGGCCACGGTGAAGCTGCTGGCCACGGCGGCTCCGCCTTCGACCACCAACGATTTGCCGGCTTCGACCGTTGAGCCGAAAAGCTCGCTGACGGCGGCATCCGCGCCGATGGTCCGGTCGCCGGCGAGCTGGATTGTGCCCGAGTGATAATTGAAGGTGCCAGCCCGATGGTAGCCGTCGAAGCGGATGATCCCGCCGTCGAGATTGAGCGTGCCCGTAGCGCCGACAATCAGATCGTCACCAATGCTGAAGCTGCCGGCGCTGGCCACGGTGAAGCTGCTGGCCACGGCGGCCCCGCCTTCCACCGCCAACGTCTTGCCGGCCCCGACCGTTGAGCCGAACAGATCGCTGATGGCGGCGTCGGTGCCAATCGTTCGGTCGCCGGCGAGCTGGATTGTGCCCGAGTGATAATTGAAGGTGCCGATCGAGTCGTAATCATCGAAGCGGATGGTGCCACCGTCGAGATTGAGCGTTCCGGCGTCCTGGATGATCAGGCCGGTGCCGATGTGGACGCTTGCACCATCGGTAATGCTCAGCGTGCCGGTGCCGAGATGACCCCGACCCACCCACAGCGCGCCGCTGTTATTCCACGCCGAGCCGGTGCCGGTGACCAGAACCGTGCTGGACGCCGGCCTTAATAAGCCGATCATCGCCCCCGGACTCGTGACGGTTCCACCGTCGGCGATGGTCAGCATGCCGGTGCCCTGATAACCGATCCACAGTTCATGGTTGTTGTTCCATGCTGAATCGGCGCCAGTGACCGTGACCGTCCCCTGTGAGCCGACAGCCCAGCCGATCGTACTGTGCCCATTCGTGACGTTGGCGCCGCCAGCGATGCTGAGCGTACCGGTGCCGCCGCTGCCGACGTGCAGCCACGAAGTGTTAATCCACGCCGAGCCGGCGCCAGTGACAATGACCGTGCCCTGGGAGTCGAGCTCGCCTATAGACGCCCAAGGGCTTGTGACCCGGGCCCCTTCGGCGACCGTGAGCGTGCCATCTCCCCACGAGCCGACGCTCAGAGAACCGCTGCTCCACAGCGAGTCGGTGCCCGTGACCGTAACCGTGCCTTGCGAGGTCGGTTCTGAGCCGACATAACCTTCCGCGTTCGTGACGCTGCCCCCGTCGGCGATGGTCAGCGATCCGGTGCCGTACTCGCCGACCCGCAGGGTTTCCATCGAGTTCCAAGTCGATCCGGCGCCGGTGACGGTGACCGTGCCCTGGGAGCCGACCTCAGCGCCTATAGCCCGCATCACCCAGTTGAGGTTCAGGGTTTTATGAACGTCACGTTGCGTTTATCCTATGCGTGATGGCATTTCGGCACTTCCAACTGCGGCATAAGAGGTGTGCACTGTGGGTGAAGGA
>SLDI01000426.1:0-15251 GCA_007125385.1 Phycisphaeraceae bacterium
CTGTCCTTTACCAACGTCCTCTCAGCGGTTTAGGATACTCGCATGGCCCAGGCCCCTGTCAGTGACCAGACGACTTTTGGTTACGAGCCGCCGCGTAACACGCAGTTCAGCGTGTTTTTGGCCAACCGGGTGGGCCAGTTGCTGGACCTGGTGGAGATTTTCGACGGTCAGGCGGCGGTGCTTGCCGGACTGAGCGTGGTGGACTCGACGGACCATGCGGTGGTGCGGATCCTTACGTCGCGGGCGGAGCTAACGCGTCGGCTGCTGGCGCGTCACGAGCTGCCGGCGTCGGAGGCGGAGGTGCTGGTGGTGGAGATCGGCCAGGGCCGGACGCTGGCGAGCATCTGTGAGTCGCTGCTGGTGGCGGAGGTGAGCATCCACTATGCGTATCCGCTGCTGGTGCATCCGCGCGGGCTGCCGACGATCGCGCTGTACACGGACGACATCCTGCTCTCGGGGCAGATCCTGCGGCGCAAGCACTTCACGCTGTTGGCGGAGAATGATCTGGGGGGCAACGCGTCGCACGGCACGCCGGGGACGCCGAATCGGCCAACGCCGGAGTGAGAATAGCCACAGATGAACACGAATGCACACGGATAAAGACAGGCGAGCAAGGCAGGCAACGCCGTGAACTTCCGCGTGACGGCGCTGATGTAGGCTGCTGGGTAGAGCGAAGCGAAACCCACCACGAATGTCCATGATCCTCGGTACGACGTGGTGGGTTTCGCTTCGCTCTACCCACCCTACGACGGAAGTTCACGGCGTTGGAAGGAGGGGAGGCAGGGATGGGCACCGGGCAAGGTTGGTGACGCAAGGCGGTCGGGGACACCGGCCCCCAGCCCCTCCCGAGGGGAGGGGGGTCGGAAGGCGGTCCGCTTGCGTCGGCTACCGGCTCTTATCTGTGTTCATCCGTGTTTATCTGTGGCTGTTTCCGGCCTGGTTGGCGTAGCGCGTCACCGCGATCTCGAGCAGGGCGTCGGCCATTTCGGGGATGGGGTTGTAGCTGCCGGTCTCGTAGAGCTGCTGGCGGTAGTTGCGTGAGAGGCGGTCGAACTGCTCGCGGCGCAGGCGGTGCTGGATCTCGAGCTGGGCCTCGCGCAGGGTGCGGCTGGGCGGCTGCTCGATCTCTTCCAGGGCCAGGAACCAGTAGGACTCGCCGCCGGCGATGGGCCCGACGTGCTCGCCCGGATCAAGCTCGGCGAGGGCGTCGTTGAGGGCGGCGTGGGCGAGGGAATTGTCGCCCGTGACCGTGAGTTCGCCGGCGTCGTGGGGGCGGTAGGCGTTGAGGCTTTCGTCGGCGGCGATGTCGGCGAACGGTTCGCCGGCGTCGAGGCGCTCGGTGACGGCGGCGGCCTCGGTCGCGTCGCCGACGAGGATGACGCGCAACGTCCGCCGGGCCGGCGGGTGGTAGGTCTCGCGGTTCTGTTCGTAGTGGCGCTGGATGTGCCGGCGGGTGACGTTGATGCGCGGGTGCAGGTGCTTGCGCATGTGCTCGCGGACGATGATCTCCTCGCGGAACTCGCGCAGCGTCTGCTGGAGGTTCTGCCCGGTGCGCTCCAGCAGCGTTGCGTCGGCCAGGGCGCGCGAGCCGCGGCCGTGACGCCGGATCAGCTCGCGCTCCTGCTCGCGGACCATGTGGGCGACGCCCTGGCGTTCGCGCCGGGTCAGGTCGCGCTCGGCCTCGGCGAGGATCAATGCCTCGGTGACGATCTGGTCCAGCCGGCCCGCAATCAGCTCCGCCGCCTGCTCGCGGAAGATCGGCTGGGGCAACTGCTCGCCAAGGCGGGCCAGGTCCTCGCTCAGCGGCGCCAGCACGCGGCGGGCGAAGATGGGTCGGCCGTTGACCTGCCCGACCATCGCGTCGACCGGGTAGCGCGGGTCGTCACCGGCGTCGACGATCTGTTCGGCGTCGGCCCCGGCGGGGGGCGCGGCCAGGGCGGCGAGCAGGCAGGCGAGGGCGGCGAAGCGGATCATGAGGCGGAGTTTATGCGCCGCGGCCCGGGGGGACAAGAAGCGGGGCGCCCGCCGGGCAGGCGCCCCGGTGCGGGTGCGCCTCAAAGGAGTGACAGGTGCGACGTGCGATGGCCGGGGTGCCGCCCTGCGTCGCCCCGGCAGGGCGGGAGCGCGAACGTCGGGCTGGCGATCGTAGAATGCAGGCAGCAAGGATAAAGGAGCAGGCCCATGACTGACAGCGGCGGCGAGACGATGAGCACGGAGCGGGCGCTGCGCCTGGCCTGGATGGGTTGGCTGACGCTGCTGCTGATCCCCTTCTTCGTCTTCCTGGCGGTGCTGGCGACCGTGGCGTTCGACGGCGAGCCGCGGCGGCAGGGCCTGGCCAGCGGGTTCTTCATCGCATCGCTTCTGTGGCTGCTGCTGAGCCTGCCGGCGGCGTTCATGCTGCGTGACTACCTGTTCCGTGCCTACTGGCGCGGGCAGGGGGTCGACCCGCGCAGCTACCTCAAGGGCCAGTTCACGATCTGGATCGCGGCGGAGATCGGGGGCCTGATCGCCCTGACCGGCTGCCTGGTGAGCAACACGCTGCTGCCCGGGTTGCTGCCGGCGGCGGTGGCGTTCATGCTCTTCACGCCGTTCTGGCCCAAGGGTCAGGCGATGGTGGAGACCGAGGGCGGCTCGGAGGACGAGGAAATCTACCGCGAGCCGCGATAGAAGGTATCGCGATCTTTTGTGTTTCGTTTCGGTGTATCCGAACGGCGCTTCACGGATCGGGGTGATCCCGGCCTGGTTGCCAGGCTCACGCGGGCGCGATGGGTTGCAGCGCCGCGGGGATTTTGCGCCAGGCCTCTGAGACAGCGTCGTTTATTCGCACTTCTCGGCGCCGGCGGGCATGCCGTTTTGTCAAGCGGCGGCGAGGTAGCTATCTTCTGGGCTTTTCGTGCCCGGCAGGGCGGGCTTGAAAGCGGAGGGGGTTGTCTTACAATCCCCGCCTCGCGGCGGTTGAATCCTCATGGCAAGTGACAAGCAGGCAAGCCGATTCGTCTTCCCCCGGTGGGCCAACTACCTGCTGCCGCTGCTCGTGCTCGGTGCGGTCGGTGGGGGGCTGTACGTGCCGGTGGTGATCGGCTTCGGGCTCTCGGCCGACACGCTGTGGCGCGGCTACGCGCCGGCGCAGCCGGTGCCGTTCAGCCACGCGCTGCATGCCGGGGAGCTGGGCATGGACTGCCGCTACTGCCACACGACGGTGGAGGACGCGAGCTTCGCGGCCATCCCCGACACGCAGCTTTGCATCTCCTGCCACAGCCCGGAGGAGGGCGTGGCGGGCATCGCCAAGGACAGCCCGCTGCTGCGGCCGGTGCATGAGAGCTACGAGACGGGCCGGCCGGTGGAGTGGGTGAAGGTGCACGACCAGGCGGACTTCGTCTACTTCGATCACTCGGCGCACGTGAACCGGGGCGTCTCATGCGTGGAGTGCCACGGGCGGGTCGATCGGATGGAGCGGGTGTACATGGCGGAGAACATGTCGATGGCGTGGTGCCTGGACTGCCACCAGCAGCCGGAGATGCACCTGCGTCCGCTGGAAGAGGTGACGAACCTGGCGTGGGATCCGCGTGATCACCTCGAGGCCCAGGGCGTGGAGACGGAGGGGATGACGCGCGATCAGGCCCAGCGCCAGATCGGGCTGGAGTTGAAGGAGAAGTACAACATTCACAGTCGCACCTACATGATGAGCTGCTCGACGTGTCATCGCTAACACCCAACATCACGGGGCGTGCGTACTGGCGCAGCCTGGAGGAATACGCGGACTCGCCGCAGTTTCGCGAGCTGCTGGGCTATCCCGGCGGCGGCGCGATCGACGAGGCGACGCTGTCGGTGTCGCGTCGGCGGTTCCTTCAGCTCATGGGCGCGTCGATGGCGCTGGCCGGGCTGACGCTGGGCGGTTGCCGGCGGTGGGAGGAGACGAAGCTTGCCCCCTTCGCGCAGCGGCCCGAGGGCCGCGTGCCGGGGCAGCCGGAGTATTTCGCGTCGATGACCGAGCGTGGCGGCTCGGCGCTGGGCGTGCTGGTCGAGTCGTTCGACGGCCGACCGATCAAGATCGAAGGCAACCCCAAGCATCCCTACTCGCAGGGGGCGACGGATGCTTGGGCGCAGGCGGAGACGCTGAACCTCTACGACCCGGACCGCTCGCGCTTCCCGGTGCGCGGCCGGGGCGAGGCGCGGCAGCGCACGACGTGGGAGGAGCTTGTCGCGTTCATGCAGCAGCGCGTGGGCGAGCGGCAGGGGGCTGACTCGTCGCGCCTGGCGGTGCTGACGCGGCGCAGCGACAGCCCGACACGGGCGCGGCTGGCGGCGCGCTTCCGCGAGCGGCACCCGGAGGCGGGTTGGTATGAGTGGGAGCCGATCAATCGCGACAACGAGCTGGCGGGGACGCGGCAGGCGTTCGGGCGCGCGATGCGGCCGGCGTATCGGCTGGACCGCGCGGCCGTGATCGCCTGCTTCGACGCCGACCCGCTGCTGATGCACCCGGCCGCGGTGCGCCACGCCCGCGACTGGGCGGCGACGCGCAAGCAGGCGGACAGCGAGATGCAGATGAGCCGGCTCTACGCCGCGGAGCCGACGTTCAGCGTCACGGGCTCGGTGGCGGACGAGCGGCTGGCGGTGCGGGTCAGCGAAGTGCCGGCGCTGGTGCGCGCGGTGGCGGCGCGGCTGGGGGTGATTGATGGGGATGGGGCTGGTGGCGGGGGTGATCTGAACGGATCGACGCAGTGGGTTGAGAAGCTTGTCGATGACCTTCACCGCCACGAGGGAGAGGCGGTGTTGGTCGTCGGCGAGTCTCAGCCTGCCGAGGTGCATGCGCTGGCGTGGGCGATCAACGCGCACCTGGGGGCGTTGGGCGCGACGGTCGAGCTTTTCGAGGAGCCCGGCGACCCGCAGCAGGGCCAGGGTGAGCAGATCGCCGAGCTGGCGCGGCGGATCGAGGCGGGCGAGATCGACACGCTGCTGGTGCTCGGTGGCAACCCCGCCTACGACGCGCCGGCGGAGCTGGACTTCGAAGCAAAGCTCAACCAGGTTGACGAGGTCATCCACCTTGGCCTGTACGCGGACGAGACGGCGCGTACGGCCACCTGGCACGCGCCCGCGGCGCACGAGCTTGAGGCCTGGGGCGACGGGCGTGCGTGGGACGGGACGGTGGGCGTGCAGCAGCCGCTGATCCTGCCGCTGTTCGACGGCAAGTCGCCGATCGAGATGCTCGCGCTGGCGCTGGGTGACGAGGCGGGCGAGGCCCAGGGTTACGAGCTGGTGCGGGCGACGTTCCGCGAGGACGTGCTGGCGGGCGACGACTTCGAGCGCGCCTGGCGCCGCGTGCTGCATCGCGGCCTGGTGCCCGACAGCGCATTCGAGCCGGTCAACGACGCGAGCGCCGACGCCCCCGCCAACGTGCCGGAGCGGCTGGATGCGGCCGATGGCGAGTTCGAGGTGGTGATTCGCCCCGACACGTCGATGCTCGACGGCCGCTGGGCGAACAACGGCTGGTTGCAGGAACTGCCCGGGCCGATCACAAAATTGACGTGGGACAACGTGGCGCGGATCTCGGTCACCGACGCCCGCCGGCTGGGCCTGAGCCAGGGCGACGTGGTGCGGGTGAGCGTGGGCGGCCGCGAGGTCGAGCTGCCTGTCTTCCCCACGCCGGGGCAGGTCGCCGGTTCCGTCGTGGTGTCGCTGGGCTATGGTCGACGCGCCGCCGGTCGCATCGGCGACGGCGTGGGCGTGGACACGTACCGCCTTCGGACGGTTGAGGCCCCGCACGTCGCGGCGGCGAGCGTGGAGCCCGCGGGGCGGCGCGAGCGGCTGGCGACGACGCAGAACCATCACCTGATTGACCCCACCGGCGAGTGGGGCGTGACGAAGCGCACGGGTGAGCGCGGCGGCAGCGGGTACATCATCAAGGAGATGAGCCTGGCGTCGTATCGGCAGGACCCGCACCAGGCGCGGCGGACCGCCAATGGCGATCTGCCGCTTCAGCTTTACGATCCGCCGTACCCCGCGGGGACGCCGGCGTTCGAGGCCAAGCGCCCGGGTGGGCCGGTGGCGTTCAATGAGCCGCACGCCTGGGGCATGAGCGTGGACATGAACGCGTGCATTGGTTGCAACGCGTGCGTGGTGGCGTGCCAGGCGGAGAACAACGTGCCGGTGGTGGGCAAGGAAGAGGTGCTTGTCAGCCGGGAGTTGCACTGGCTTCGCATCGACCGCTACTTCAAGGGCGACCCCGAGGCCGAGACGGACGTGGTGCACCAGCCGATGATGTGCGTGCACTGCGAGAACGCGCCGTGCGAGCAGGTGTGCCCGGTGAACGCGGCGATCCACGACACGGAGGGGCTGAACCTCCAGGTCTACAACCGCTGCGTGGGCACGCGCTATTGCTCGAACAACTGCCCCTACAAGGTGCGGCGGTTCAACTATTTTGACTACCACGCCAAGGACCCGCGCGGGCATTGGCGGCCGTGGCTGAACATCCCCGACACGCAGACGCGCGCCGAGGTCGATCGCATCAAGGCGATGGCCAACAACCCGGACGTGACGGTGCGGATGCGCGGCGTGATGGAGAAGTGCACCTACTGCATGCAGCGCTTGTCGCGGGCGAAGGTGGCGGCCAAGAACGATTGGTCGCGGGGCCAGCGCGACGAGCCGTTGGTCGCCGACGGCGAGGTGGTCACCGCCTGCCAGCAGGCGTGCCCGACGCAGGCGATCACCTTCGGCGACCTGAACAAGGCCGACGCCGTGGTGTCGCAGGAGCACGAGAACCCGCGGGCGTACCAGGTGCTCAACGACGACCTGAACACCCGCCCCCGCACGCGGCACCTGGCGAAGCTGCGCAACCCGGCGGTTTGAGAAGAGGACATGGCCACGAATGAACACGAATAGACACAAATAACGCGGTGATGGGCGTAGCTGACCATTCTGATTCGTGTTTATTTGTGTTCATTTGTGGCTGATCTGAGCAGGACGCATGGCGACGATACACCCCAACCAGACGCTGGCGCCGGACGTGGACAACGCCCACGACGATCCGCGGCAGCGCGCCCCGCTGGTTCTCGGCGAGAACACGTTCGGCACCATCACCGACAAGGTCTCCGGCCTCGCCGAGCAGCGGCCGCAGATGTGGTGGTGGATCGCGTTCATGATCAGCTTCTCGCTGATGGGCATGCTCTTTGCCCTCATCGGCGTGCTGTTCCTGACGGGCGTGGGCGTCTGGGGCAACAACCAGCCGGTGGCGTGGGCGTTTCCCATCATCAACTTCGTCTTCTGGGTGGGCATCGGCCACGCCGGGACGCTGATCTCGGCGATCCTCTTCCTCTTCCGCCAGCAGTGGCGCACGAGCATCAACCGCTTCGCCGAGGCGATGACCATCTTCGCCGTCATGTGCGCCGGGCTTTTCCCCGCCATCCACATCGGTCGGCCTTGGCTGGCGTACTGGCTGTTTCCGATCCCCAACCAGATGGACCTTTGGCCGCAGTTCCGCAGCCCGCTGATGTGGGACGTGTTCGCGGTCTCGACGTATGCGACGGTCTCGGCGCTGTTCTGGTACGTGGGCATGATCCCCGACCTCGCGACGCTGCGCGACCGCGCCAAGAACAGGATCGCCCAGTTCGCCTACGGCCTGTTCGCGCTGGGCTGGACGGGCTCGACGCGGCACTGGCATCGCTATGAGAAGGCGTACCTGCTGCTGGCGGCGCTCGCCACGCCGCTGGTGCTCAGCGTCCACAGCGTGGTGAGCTTCGACTTCGCCGTCTCGCAGTTGCCCGGCTGGCACACGACCATCTTCCCGCCCTACTTCGTCGCGGGGGCCATCTATGGCGGCTTCGCGATGGTGCTGACGCTGGCCGTGCCGGCGCGGTACTTGTTCGGCCTCAAGGACCTCATCACGCCGCGGCACCTCGAGAACATGTGCAAGGTGATGCTGGGCACGGGGCTGATCGTCGGCTACGCCTACGCGGTCGAGTTCTGGGTGGCGTGGTACAGCGGGCACCACTATGAGCAGTACGTGTTCCTCAATCGGCCGCTGGGGCCTTATGCCTGGGCGTTCTGGACGATGATCACGTGCAACATCATCATTCCGCAGTTGCTGTGGTTCAAGTGGTGCCGGCTGAATCCGTGGACGATCATCATCGCGGCGATGGCGGTGAACGTGGGGATGTGGTTCGAGCGATTCGTGATTGTCATCACGAGCCTGCACCGCGACTTCCTGCCCTCGAGCTGGGCGATGTTCCACCCGACGTGGGTGGACATCGGGATGCTGATCGGCTCGTTCGGGCTGTTTTTCACGTTCTTCCTGCTTTTCTGCAAGTTCCTGCCGATGGTCTCGATGGCCGAGGTCAAGACGGTGATGCCCGAGGCGCACCCGGGCCACGGCCACGGGCCGGAGCAGGCGGGCGACTTCAAGCGGTCGACGGAGAGCGAATGACGCCATGGCGCAACTCGATGCCGGACAATTCGTGGCTGAAGACGTTCCCGCCGAGCAGGCGCTGACGGTGCAGGGCGTCGTCGCCGAGTTTGAGAAGGTCGACGACGTGATCGCCGCGGCCAAGGCGGTGCACGCGGCGGGGTATCGCTACTTCGACGTGCACAGCCCGTTTCCGATCCACGGCCTGGACATTGACATGGGCGTCAAGCCCACGATCCTGCCGTGGATCGTCTTCGTCGCGGGGGTGATGGGCGCGGCAGTGGGCCTGACGCTGACGATCTGGACGATGTCGATCGCGTATCCGTTTCTCATCAGCGGCAAGCCTTTGAACTCGATCCCGGCGTGGATCCCGGTGGTGTTCGAGTGCACGATCCTGCTGGCGGCGTTCGGCGCGACGTTCGGGATGCTGGTGCTCAACAAGCTGCCGATGCTCTACAACCCGCTGCTGAACGTGGAGCGTTTCCGGCGGGCGACGGACGATCGGTTTTTCGTGGTGGTGGACGCGCGTGACGACCGGTTCGATGAGGCGAAGACGTCGCAGATGCTCGAAGAGCTCGGGGCGTCGGCGGTCGAGACGGTGAAGGACTGACAAGAACGATGCCCAAGTTGCCGGACATGATCGACCTTGACCTGAAGCTGCCGCGGCCGCCGTTCTGGATGATGGCAACGCTGGTGGTGCTGGTGGTGGTCAGTTGGCTTCCGCTGGCGCTGATCGGCACGTCGCGGGTGATGCTCTCGGAGCGTCGGCCGATCGAGCTTTTCCAGGGCATGCGCGACCAGCCGCGCTACAACCCGCAGGCGGCGACGGACATGTTCGCCGACGGCCGGGCGATGCGCCCGCCGGTGCCGGGCACCGTGGCGTGGGGCCGCGACGCACGGCAGGCGGACGAGACGCGGCTTCGCGAGGACGATCACTACTACCGCGGGTATCGCCTGGTGGTGGGCGAGGACGGCACGACGCAGGCGGAGTTCCTCGACGGCCTGCCGCCCGAGATCGAGGTCAACCGCGAGCTGCTGCTGCGCGGGCAGGAGCGCTACAACATCTACTGCTTCACCTGCCACGGGGCGGACGGCTACGGCGATGGCCCGACGCATCTGCGCGCCGCCGACCGGCAGATGCGCGACCCGGCCGGCACCGTGTGGTTGCAGCCGACGAGCCTGCACGCGGTCGACCCGGACACCGGCGAGCCGCAGTTCGCCCCCGAGCGCTACCCCGACGGGCAGTTGTTCCACGTCATCAGCGCCGGCCGGGGCAACATGCCGGGCTATCGTGGGCAGATCAACGAGCATGATCGCTGGGCGATCGTGGCGTACGTGCGGGCGATGCAGCTCAGCCAGCACGTGCCGGCCGAGGACCTGACGCCCGAGCAGCGCGAGGCGCTGGAGGCCGGGCGGTGATCGCGCGTGGTGAGGCCGGGTGGCAAGGTGGGGTCGCGAGGCGGGGTGCCACTGACAAGCGCAGTCCGCGGAGCTTGTCAGTGCGGGACGTTCGAGGCATGAATGAGCGCGTAAGCGAGCTCGTTCGCAGCACGCGGCAGTGAGACGCAGGAGTACGACGATCGTGGCGCAACACGCTGACATGGAGCTTCCCGCCGCCGACACGCGCTCGCTGGGCGAGCGCGCCTGGCCGCTGTTCCGCAACGGCATGCTGGTCGGTGCGGTGGCGCTGATCCTGGCGCTGATCGTGGCGTGGGCGACGGATCAGTGGGCCCGCTTCGGCTTCGCGTACATCGTCGGCTTCGCCTACGTGCTGAGCCTCTCGCTGGGGTGCATGGCCCTGGTGCTGCTGATGTACCTCTTCCGCGCCGGCTGGGGCGTGGTCATCCGCCGGCCCGCGGAAATCTTCGCCGCCAACATGCCCGTGCTCGCGGCCCTTTCCGCGCCCATCCTCGTGTTCGTGCTGCTGAACAACGGCATGGTCTACCCCTGGGCGCAGACCATCGGCGCCGACGGCGCCGACCACGCCCTGGGCGGGACGATGCAGATCGTGCTGACCGACGGCGGGGCCCCGCAGCAGGGGCCCGTCTCCTCGGGCCTGGGCGGGGCGATGGGCGATCCGCAGGTCACGCAGCTCAGCGACGCGCAGACGTACTACGTCGAGCTCAAGCGGCCGTGGCTGAATATCCCGTTCTTCCTCGTGCGCTGGGTCGTCTACTTCGCCATCCTCATCGGCATCGGCCTGTGGTACTGGCGGCAATCCACGCTCCAGGACACCACCGGCGACGCGTCGCTGACGCGGAAGATGGAGATCTTCAGCGCCCCGGGCACGATCATCTTCGCGTTCACGCTCACCGCCATGGCGTTCGACCTGCTCATGAGCCTCGACCCGCTGTGGTACTCGACGATCTTCGGCGTCTACTACTTCGCGGGCAGCTTCATGGGCGCGGTGGCGATGCTCATCCTGGTGCTGATGGGCCTGCAGAAGTGGGGCTACTTCCAGAGCGTCACGGCCGAGCACTTCCACGACTTGGGCAAGCTGCTGTTCGCCTTTGTCTTTTTCTGGGGCTACATCGCGTTCAGCCAGTACATGCTGCTGTGGTACGCCAACATTCCGGAGACGGCTTACTGGTTCGATCTTCACGGGTTCACGACGGTAGAAGGGCGGCAGACAAGCTGGAGCGCGGTCGGGTTGCTGCTACTATTCGGGCACCTGCTGATCCCGTTCGTGTGCCTGCTGCCGCGCTGGGTCAAGCGCAGCCGCAAGGTGCTGGCGTTCTGGGCGATCTGGCTGCTGGTGCTGCACTGGGTGGACCTGTGGTGGGTGGTGATGCCGCTGTACGACAGCACGGGGATCGTGCTGGGGCCGATCGAGATCCTGGCGCTCATCGGCGTGGCGGCGATCTTCCTCGCCGGCGCCGCCCGGCTGGCGGCGGGCACGAGCCTGGTCCCGACCAAGGACCCGCGCCTGAGCGAGTCGCTGGCGCACGTGAACCTGTGAGCCGGGGAAACAGCCACAGATGAACAGGGATAAACACAGATGAAGAGGAACAAAGCCACAAATGAACACGAATGAACACAAATCGCCTGAAGGGGGCGGAAGCTCCTTCTGCTTTTTTCATTCGTGTTTATTTGTGTTCATTCGTGGCTACTCTTCCGGATGACCGACCATGAACGACGAGCAACACGCCGATAGGTGGCTGAAGGACGTGAACGTGCCGCTGATCCTGCTGATCGGCGTGATCAGCGGCCTGCTGCTGCTGATCATCGCCATCGGCGCGCAGGGCTGGTACTACTACGAAGCGGCGCGTGAGCGGCAGGTCAAGGTCTACGAGGGCCAGTACCGCGACCTGGTGGAGCTGCGGCAGCAGCAGCAGCAGCGTCTCGAGACGCTGCGCTGGGTTGACGAGGACCGCACCCGCGCCGCGATCCCGCTCGAGCAGGCGTTCGACCGTTACCTGGAGCAACAGGGCCAGCCGTGATGACACGCCAAAGCCTCATCCGAGAAACCGCCTGCGAAGCGGTTGGCTACGGGCGCCACACCGCATGCCGAAGGCTGCTGTGTGTGATTCACCCCGGCCGGCCGACGCCCACAGCACCCTTGCGGGATGCGGTGTGGCAGCCGGCTCAGGCTGGGCGGCTTGTCGTCGCCGCGGCGATGCTCGTGGCGTTGCTGGCCGGTGTGCTGCCTGGCACGGCGTCGGGCCAGGTCGTGCCGCAGCCGCCGCCGCTGAGCAAGGGTGATCGGACCGAGCCCGGCCCGGCGGAGATGGAGGCCGCAGGCGTCGAGGAGAAGCTCGGCGAGCAGGTGCCCGGCGACCTGCGCTTCCGCGACAGCGAGGGCAACGAGGTGACGCTGGCGGACTACTTCGACAACGACCGGCCGATCGTGCTCAACCTGGGCTACTTCCACTGCCCCATGCTCTGCGGGATGGTCACCGACGCGCTGGCCGCCTCGCTGACTCAACTGCGCTGGACGCCGGGCGACGAGTTCGAGGTGCTGACGGTCAGCTTCGACCCGGCCGAGGGGCCGATCGAGGCGGCGCCCGCCAAGGCGCGCGTGATCGCGCGGCTGGACCGGCCGGAGGCGGCCGCGGGCTGGCACTTTCTCACCGGCGAGCAGCAGGCGATCGATCGCCTGACCGAGGCGGTGGGCTACGAGTACGTCTGGTCCCAGCGCCACGAGGAGTGGGTGCACGCCGCCGCGATCATCATCCTCACGCCCGAGGGCCGGGTGGCGCGCTACCTCTACGGCCTGGGCTACGAGCCGGAGACCGTCCGCCTGTCGCTGGTCGAGGCCAGCGAGGGCAAGGTCGGCTCGGTGATGGACCAGATCTTCCTATACTGCTTCCGCTTCGACGACGAGGTGGGGGCGTACACCGCGGTGGCGATGAACATGATGCGACTCGGCGCGGTGCTGACGCTGCTGGGCCTGGCCACGGCGATCAGCGTCATGGCCATCGTCGGCAAGGTGCGGCGGCGGCGCATCGCCACGGGCGAATCTTCGTAAGTGAAAGGCAAGGCGAGCCACGATGCTGGCGACATTGGCAAGTAACCTGACGCGCTGGATGCCCGAGGCGCACTCGACGTTCGCGGACAACGTCGACTGGCTGTTCTACTTCCTCGTCTGGCTCACGGCGTTTTTCCTCGTGCTCATCGGGGGCCTGACGGTCTACTTCGCCGTGCGCTACCGCCGCACGAAGGACCGCATGGAAGGCGAGCACACGCCCACGCACCACACCGCGCTGGAAATGACCTGGACGGTGATCCCGCTGATCGCCGTGCTGGCGATCTTCTTCTGGGGTTTCCGCGGCTACGTGGACATGTCCATGCCGCCGGACGACGCCTACGACATCCGCGTCGAGTCGTTCACCTGGGGCTGGAACTTCGTCTACCCCAACGGCGCCAGCAGCAACGTGCTCTACGTGCCCGCGGACCGGCCGGTGCGACTGACGCTCACCAGCCGGGACGTGATCCACTCGGTGTTCATCCCGGACTTCCGTGTCAAGCGCGACGCGGTGCCGGGGCGGTACAACCGCACCTGGTTCCAGGCCCGGTGGGTGGACAGCGCGGTGGTGCGCGTGGCGGACGAGGTCGACGCCGAAGAGGACGAAGACCTGCGCGGCACGGTGCACCAGCTCTACTGTGCCGAGTATTGCGGCGACCAGCACTCGCGGATGCTGGCGAAGGTGGTGGTGCTTCAGCTCGACGACTTCCGCGCGAAGGTCAGGCAATTGGGCGAGATCGACCCCGACGCGCCACCTGCGGAGGTCGGCCAGCGCCTGACGCAGGCGCAGGGCTGCGTCGCGTGCCACAGCAGCGACGGCTCCACGCTGCTCGGGCCGACGTTCCTGGATCTCTACGGCTCCGAGCGCGAAATGGCCGACGGGACGACCGAGATCGCCGACGAGCAGTACATCCGCGAGCAGATCCTCTACCCGCGCCGGCGGACCGTCGCGCGCTTCGACCCCAACGCGATGCCGCCGTACCAGGGCATCCTCAGCGATGCGGAGATCGACGCGATCATCGCCTACCTCCAGTCCATCAGCGAGCATTACGACGGCGAGGCCGGGCTCAACGACGACCCCGCCGACGACGCCGACGATGAGCCGGCCGACGAAACCGACGACCAGTAAGGCCGCAGAAGCCTCTGAATAGGCGGAGCCCCCATGAGTCCCCCAACGAACCGCGAAGGAGCGAAGAGACGCGAAGGTGCGAAGGTGCAGGGGATGGAACCAGGCGATGCTGCTTCGCGCCCTTCGCCTGCTTCGCTTCTTCGCGGTATTTCAGAGGCCCCGGCGGAACCACGCGGCGGGGCCCAACGAACGACGAAGGTGACGTAATGTCAGCAGCGAACCCACACACGGACATCTACGGCAAGCCGGTGCCCGCCGATGCCGACAACTACCTGACCCACGGCAAAAGCATCGCCTCGTGGCTGCTGACGCTCGACCACAAGCGCATCGGCATCCTCTACATGCTGGCGATCCTGACGTTCTTCTTCGTCGGCGGCGTCTTCGCGCTCGTGCTGCGCACCGAGCTGCTCACGCCCGATCCCACGATCGGCATGGGCCTGGGCATGAGCGAAAACGAGTCGATGCACTTCTACAACCAGATGTTCACCCTCCACGGCGCGGTGATGGTGTTCCTGTTCGTCATCCCCGCGATCCCCGCCATCCTGGGCAACTTCGCCCTGCCCATGATGCTCGGCGCCAAGGACGTGGCCTTTCCGAGGCTGAACCTGGCGAGCTGGTACATCTACATGATCGGCGCGCTGTTCTTCCTGTGGGTGCTGGGCAAGGGCATCCTCAATGCGGTGGTTCCGGGCATCGCGGAATGGTTCGGGTGGGAGGTCGACCTCGTCGGCTTCTGGGGCGGCGGCGGGCTGGACACCGGGTGGACGTTCTACACGCCCTATTCCTCGACCGCCAGCAGCACCGCGGTGCTCGCGGCCGTGCTCGGGGCGTTCATTCTCGGCTTCAGCTCGATCCTGACGGGCGTGAACTTCATCGCCACCATCCACATGCTGCGGGCGCCGGGTTTGACCTGGTTCCGCCTGCCGCTGTTTCTCTGGGCGCTGTACGCCACGGCGATCATCCAGATCCTCGCCACGCCCGTGCTCGCCATCACGCTGCTGCTGCTGGCCGCGGAGCGCGTGCTGGGCATCGGCGTGTTCGACCCCGGCCGCGGCGGCGACCCCGTGCTCTTCCAGCACTTTTTCTGGTTCTACAGCCACCCGGCGGTGTACATCATGATCCTGCCGGCGTTCGGCATCGTCAGCGATATCATCTCCAGCTTCAGCCGCAAGCACATCTTCGGCTACAAGTTCATCGCCTTCAGCTCCGTCGCCATCGCCCTGCTGGGCTTTCTCGTCTGGGGCCACCACATGTTCGTC
>SLDI01000373.1:0-4401 GCA_007125385.1 Phycisphaeraceae bacterium
AGGGTGCCACACAGCATCCTGAAGGGTGCTGTGTGCTTCGTTCATTCACGGCTGACCGCACACAGCAGCCTTCGGCGTGCTGTGTGGCACCCTTTTCACACGCGTCCTGAGCGAATGCAGATCGCAGAAATCCCGCGCAGCGGCGGCGTCGAGGGGTGTCCGGACACCCGCGTCGCCCGGGGGGCGACGGCTAACGGCAGGCACTCAAGCCGCTTGCAGCTTTCCGCATTCTGCATTCTGCATTCTGCATTCTGAATTCTGCCGCCCCCTTGCCCCCCGCGTTATCATGGCCGGCTGTGCATGGAACGCCCTCACCCCGCGCAGGAGGCTGACGATGAGCACGATGTCCACCCACTCGCCGCGTCGCCAGACCTTTGAAGTGCGCCGCGTCGAGCTCGCCAAGCTCTTCGACAAGCTCCCGCCCCACGCCCTCGAAGCCGAGGCCGCCCTGCTCGGCTCGATGATCCTCGACTGGCGCGTCTGCGGCGACGTCGTCGAGATCATCAAGGGCGCCGACGACTTCTACAAGCCCGCCCACGCCGCCATCTACGAATCGCTCGTCGAGCTCTACGACAAGCACCAGTCGATCGACATCGTCCAGCTCAACCAGAAGCTCGCCGACAAGCAGCAGCTCGAGGACGTCGGCGGCGTCGAGTACCTCATGGAGCTCGCCGAGTCCGTCCCCAGCGCCACCAGCGCCGGCTACTACGCCCGCATCGTGCGCGAGAAGGCCGTCGTGCGCAAGCTCATCGAGGCCTCGGGCAACATCCTCTACGAGTGCTACAACTCCGCCGAGCCCGCCGGCGACCTGCTCGACCGCGCCGAGCGCGACATCTTCGAGCTCGCCGAGACACGCGTCGACCAGAACGCCTCCGCCCTGAGCGAGCTGCTTCAGGAGACCTTCGACCGACTCCAGGCCGACGACGGCGGCCACGTCACCGGCGTCGAGACCGGCTTCTACGAGCTCGACGAGATGACCAACGGCCTTCAGCCGGGCGAGCTCATCATCGTCGCCGCACGCCCCTCCATGGGCAAGACCGCCTTCGCGCTGAACATCGCCGAGCACGTCGCGGCCGTCTCCGGCCAGGCGTCGGCCGTCTTCTCCATGGAAATGTCACGTCAGCAGCTCGCCCAACGCCTGCTCTGCTCACGCTCGGGCGTCGACGCCCACAAGCTGCGGCGAAACCTGCTCAGCCAGGACGACTTCGGCCGACTCTCCATGGCCGTCGGCTCACTCTCCGAGGCCCCGCTCTACATCGATGACACGCCCGGCCTGACGCTGCTGGAGCTGCGCGCCAAGTCCCGCCGCATGGCCGCACGCCACGACGTCAAGGCCATCTTCGTCGACTACCTTCAGCTCATGAGCGCCCCGGGCTCGGAATCCCGCCAGCAGGAGGTCTCGGTCATCAGCCGCGGGCTCAAGGCGCTGGCGCGCGAGCTCAGCGTCCCCGTCGTCTGTCTCTCGCAGCTCAACCGCCAGGCCGAGTCGCGCGAGGGTCATCGCCCGCGCATGAGCGATCTGCGCGAGTCCGGCTCGATCGAGCAGGACGCCGACGTGGTCATGATGCTCCACCGCGAGAGCTACTACCACCGCAGCGACCCGGAGTGGGAGCAGGCCAACCCGGAGCGCGTCAACGAGGCGGAGGTGATCATCGCCAAGCAGCGCAACGGCCCGACGGGCACGGTGCACCTGGTCTTCGACGGCGCCACCACGCGCTTCAAGAACATGGCCCACGGCGGGGGTGGTCCCGGCTGACCCCCTTCAACGCGCGCCCCCTGCTAACGCCCGTCCTGAGCGAGTCCGCGAGCGAAGGTCGGGATTGCTGAAAAACCCTCGACCCGCGCACGTGCGCGCATCGCTTCGGAAATCCCGCCCTTCGCATCCGCTCAGGACGGGCGTTAATCCCGTCTCCCTCTTCTGCGTCCTCCGCGCTCTCCGCGCCCTCTGCGAGAACCTCCCCGCGCCCTCTGCGAGAACCCCCGCGGCCCGCTACCATGGCCGTTTCGCATCACATGAGGGCGACACGCATGAATCTTCACTGGACCCGGCCGTGGCAGGTGGCGATGGAGGCGGTGACGCTCGCGGCCCGGGCCACGCGCGCCGTGCAGTGGGAGCTCGTCACCGCCGACACGCTCGAGAAGAAAGACCGCAGCCCCGTCACCGTCGCCGACTTCGCCTCCCAGGCGCTCGTCTGCGAGCGCTTGGCGGGCTGGTTCCCTGACGAGCCCGTCGTCGCCGAGGAGGACGCCGACGCCCTGCGCGAGCCGGGCCACGAGCCGCTGCGCGACGCCGTCGTGCGCCACGTCGCCATCGCCCACGCCCGGTCAGGCGCCGCCAGAGCGCGCGACGTGCTGGCGTGGATCGACCATGGCAACGCGCTCGAGCCCAACGCCCGACGCAGCCCCGACCGCTTCTGGACACTCGATCCCATCGACGGCACCAAGGGGTTTCTGCGCGGCGGGCAGTACGCCATCGCCCTGGCCCTCGTCGAGCATGGCCAGGTCGTCCTCGGCGCCCTGGCGTGCCCGGCGCTGGCCTACCCCGACGGCACGCACCCCGGCACGCTGCTCATGGCCGCCCGCGGCGAGGGAACGTGGATGTACCCCCTGCCCAACCCGGGCCACGGCCAGGCGCAGCTCGCCCGCGTCGACCGCGTGGCCAACCCCGCCGACGCCCGCTTCTGCGAATCGGTCGAGTCGGGCCACTCCGACCAGGGCCAGTCGGCGCAAATCGCCCAGCGGCTGGGCATCACCGCCGAGCCGGTGCGCATGGACAGCCAGGCGAAGTACGCGGCCGTGGCGCGCGGCGACGCGTCGATCTACCTGCGCCTGCCCACCCGGGCCGACTACCGCGAGGCGATCTGGGACCACGCCGCCGGCGCGATCGTCATCGCCGAGGCCGGCGGCCGGGTGACCGACATCGCCGGCGAGACCCTGGACTTCTCGCGCGGCCCGCGCTTGCAGCGCAACCGGGGCATCGTCGCGAGCAACGGCCACGTCCACGACGCCGTGCTCGAGGCGGTCGGCGCGGTGGCGGGGACGGTGGCGGGGGCCGGCGCGGGGGCGGCGACGGCGCGGCCGTGAGAAGACGGGCAAGCCTGCAAAGGCAGGTAAGCCACTTGCCCACGACAGCCGGGAAAAAGAACGAATGGCTGTTGGCGCTGCCGCCAAGGCGTGGTAATCTCAACAATAATGATACGGGCGCCTTGGACGCTCGGGAGGGATCATTTCGCACTCGGTTCGATGCTCAGCAGGAGGGATTACCCATGATTCGCACCACTCGTTTGGCCTCATTGGCCGCCGCAACCGTCGCCGCGGGGTCGCTGCTGCTGGCGGCACCGGCCGAGGCAAGCCTGATCGCCTACGAAGGCTTTGACTACGACGAGGGAACCGAGTTGGTCGGCCAGGGCAACGGCGTGGGCTGGGCGGACGTGTGGGAGCAGGAGCAGTTCGGCCAGGACACGACCGTCACGGCCAACGCCATCCTCGAGTACGAGGACGCCCTAGGCCAGAGCCTGCCCCGTCAGGCTCTCGGTGCCCACATCACCCGCGTCTCGCGCGGCGCCGGCCGGGATCTGGCCAACCCAGTCACCTCCGGCGTCGCCTGGGCCAGCTTCCTCATGCACCCGACGTACAACCTCACGCCCGAGATGGAGGACACCGGCGAGGTCGATGAGGAGGGCAACCCCATCCTCGAGCCCACCGGTGAAGAGATCCTCACCAATCAACGCCTGCACGTCGAGCTGGGCAGCCTCCAGGTCGGCAAGTTCTCCAACGTCGACGAGTACGGGCTCGTCTTCGGCAGCGCCAGCGACTACTCCGACGTCGTCGGCTGGCCGGACGAAACCAACTTCTTCGTCGTCCGCTTCGACATCGGCGAGGCCAGCGACGATGGCCGCATCGACCTGTTCCTCAACCCCAACCTCGGGGCCGCCAACGAGCCTTCGCTCGGCGATGCCGACGCCACGCTCACCGGGCTGAACAGCGCCAACATGACGCTCGACCGCGTCAAGCTCATCGCCCAGGCCGGGGTGGCCGTGGACCGGTCGCGCGGATTCTTTGACGAGATCCGCGTCGGCGAGAGCTACGGCGCGGTGGCCATCCCCGAGCCCGGCTCGCTGGCGCTGCTCGGCGTGGGCCTGGGCCTGCTCGCCGTCCGTCGCCGCAAGCAGGCGTGAGCCCGCGATTCGCGAACATCCAAACCATATCAGCACGCACCGTCACCCGGCGGTGCGTGCTGTTTTGTGCCCGCCCCCTGCCGCTCGCGGCTTCGCGAAACCGCCCCGGCAACAGCCCTGAGCATCCACATCTTCCGCGCCGCTGCCTACCATCGAGGCAAGGGCCCCGGGCCGCGAGGGACAAGGAGCGAAGCGATGATGAACCTCCACATTGGCCAGTGCG
>SLDI01000577.1:0-4401 GCA_007125385.1 Phycisphaeraceae bacterium
CTTGTCCCGAACCGCAGGAGTGGGGGTGCCACGGCTTGTCCCGAACCGCACGAGTGGGGGTGCCACGGCTTGTCCCGAAGGGCAAGCCGTGTCTCCGTCGGCCGTCACACGGCTTGCCGCTTCGCGGTCAAGCCGTGGCACCCACTTTTCGGACGGCGCCTAACATAAAGAGACTCATGGACGAGGACCGACCGATGACACGCGCACTGCTGATACCGTTGATCGCCGCCCTGCTGGCACCCCTCGCCGCGTGTCAGACGCCGGCGCAGCCACGCTCCTGGCATGACGAGTTCACCGACCAGAGCGGGCAGTACATCTACGCCTCGCGGGCCTCCGGCGGCTACAACATGCGCCTCATCAGCCATGACGATCAGCCGGCGCAGATCCAGATGACCGTCCGCTCCACCCGCCGGTCCATCCGCGGCGAAACCGCCTACCTCCTGATCGACGGCGAGCCGGTGGAGCTCGCCATGCGCGTCGCCCGGGACGTACGCGAGCGCCCCGGTGCCCGGCCGCACTTCGGCACCGGCGTGGGCGTGGGCCGCGGCTGGGGCACGAGCGTCTCGACAGGCGTGGGCATCGGCCTCGGCGGACGTGTCTACGAAGCCGTCCACGTCGCCACCGTCACGCTCGACGCCGAGCTGATCGAACGCATGCTGGCCGGCCAGAGCGTGCGCTTCCGCGCCGGCGAGGCCTCCGGGCCGACATACGACCTCAGCGAGCTGACGCGCCAGCGCATGGCATACCTCCTTGATCAGCAGCCGGCACAGCAGTAGAGCTGCCAAGAACGTCAAACTGATCGCTTCCGCCCCCCTTCCCTCCGGGAGGGGCTGGGCGAGGGTGCTTCCCGGCGCCTTGCGTGGCCGTTTCAACCATGCCCCGTTGCATTCGATCGACTGGCCTATCGCCAGGTGCCACGCAGCATGCCGAACGCTGCTGTATGCGAAGAACCCCGGATGGTCGAAGCGCCCCCCACCCTGCCGGGATGCTGCGTAGCCCCCTTCTCACACACGTTCCAAGGCCCCGCGTCTACCCAGGGCGACGGTCAGCCGGCGGTGCTACGATGCTCGTGGACGGGCTCAGCATCAGACTGGCAGGTGGTGAACCGGCGGTACTGAGGCCCTGAGGTATGTGGAGAGAACGACGAGGAGGCACACCATGCGGCAGGTCGCGCTATCGATGCTACTGGGTATGGTCGCACTCGTCATTGTCGGGTGTGACAGGCAGCCGGAGCTTTCCGCAAGTGAACTGGCGCACGCCCTCGGGATCACCGCCTGGAGCGTGCAGCTTCCATCAGATCTTCCCGAAGATGCTGATGTGCGTCTCGTCCTCAAACATGCTGACGGAACCGAAACGGGTGGAGGCGGATTCATCGGCCCCGAACCCGGGCAGGTCATGCGCGTGTTTCTCTGGAACGACCGTCATGAAGAGCGCTACCGATACGCCCTTATCCTTCAGAGCGGTGGCAGCATGCGCGGGGCGATGAAAAATCCCTTTGAAGGCGACAGTCGCTTGATTAAGTTCCAGCAACGCATCGCTCGGCCAGGAGACTTCCTGATGAAAGGCGCGGAGGACGAGCAGATCAGCAATGACAATGCTTTGCACGAAGGCGAATACGGCTGGACGATCCAGATCGACGACCGTTGAGCGATGAATACGCGACGCGCGTCGCAGAAAAACCGGGTGCCACGGCTTGTCCCGAAACACAAGCCCTGCCTCCCTCCCTCACCCACCTCGCGGACGGAGCCCGGTACTACAACGCGACCTGATGAAAAAGCTAGACACAGATGAGCAAAATTTTTGGGGTGTTGGACACCCCGGCCCTATCCCCGGTAACACAGGCCCGCTGGGATCTCCATTCCTGCTTCTTATCCGTGTTCATCTGTGTTCATCCGTGGCTTTTCGCCGTCGCGGTACTACCCCCCCTCCTCGGCTTCGTCCCCCCGCTCCGCCTCGGCCGCGTCCTCAACCACCTCAAGCTTGCCCTCGGCGTCGGCGGTGAGCTCCGCGATGCGCCGCTCCGCGCTCGCCAGCACGCTCCGGCAGCGCTCGATCAACGCAATGCCACGCTCGTACTGCTTGAGCGCCTCCTCCAGACCCACCTC
Organism: Phycisphaeraceae bacterium; assembly: GCA_007125385.1. Taxonomy (GTDB): domain Bacteria; phylum Planctomycetota; class Phycisphaerae; order Phycisphaerales; family Phycisphaeraceae; genus SKPT01. The sequence continues at coordinate 2,106 of SLDI01000577.1, forward strand.
GCCCGACTCGATACGCTCCACCAGCGCCTCAAGCTCCCCCAGCGCCTGGTCGAACTTCATCTGCGTCACCGCCTTCTCCGGCTTCGACTCGCTCATCGGCCACACCCTATCGCGCCACCCGCGGGCCGAGGCTCGCGGCCTTGAGGCGGTAAATCTCCGTGATCAGCGCCTGCGCATCGCCCGGCGGGTCGTCGCCCGTCAGCACCTGATCGATCCACTGCTGCGCCTCGACGCGCTGCTCACCAAGCTGCAACAACACCTCCAACGCCTCCCGCGCCACCCCACCGCCACGTCCCCCACCATCACCAGCGCCCGACACCGCCGCCGCCTCCCCGCCCCTGCCATCGCCGCCAGACCCGGCGCCCCCCTCGCCCTCGCCCGGCCCTTGCAGAAACGGCGCGACCTTGTCACGCAGCGTCATCGCGATCGTCTCGGCGCCGCGCCGGCCGATCTCCGGCAGGCTCTGCAGCGTCGCCAGGTCGCGGTCCGCGATCGCCCCGGCGATCTGCCCGGTGGACAGCGCCATCGCACGCAGCGCCTTGCGGTAGCCGATCCCCTTGCAGGTGACAAAAAGCTGGAAAAAGGCGCGGTCGTCCGCCGTGAGGAAACCGGCCAGCCGCGGCAGCATCGTCGCCCCCTGGCCCTGGCCCTCAATGTAGAGCAGGCTGTGCAGGCTCACCACTTCGCCCAGCCGACCCCGCAGCCGCGCAATGGCGTAGCCGGGCATCAGCAGCTCGAGCGTGACCCCGGCCGGCAGACGCACCATGGCCCGGTCGTCGGCGAGCGAGGCAAGCGTACCCTCGACGTGCGCGATCATGCCGCCATGATAGCGGATGGCCGCGGTGGACCCATGCTCGGGGTTCCCCGATGCTCTGTGGCACGCCGGTCACCCGCCTTCTAACATGCGAGCCCCGGCCTCGGCGCGGGGGATACGAGAGTCCTATGGATCGTCGATCGCATCTGACGGGCTGGCCGACGCCCACCACGGCGCTGCGGCGGACACGGCTACTGCTGCTGCTCTATTGGCTTGCGCTCGCCGTGGGAACGCATTGGCCCCAACTGGACCTCGGCATTGACGTCAACGGCGGCGTCTGGCAGCTCAACAAGATGGTCCACGCCGGCGCGTTCGCCGGCCTGTGCCTGCTGCTGATCGCCGCCCGCCCACTGGGCCGACGCGCCGGTGACGCGGGCAACGCCCTGGCCGCCTGCGCCATCGCCGCAGCCTACAGCCTCCTTGACGAGTCCACGCAGGTCTACGTCGGACGCAACGCCTCAGTCGCCGACGCCGTCGCCAACCTCATCGGCGTGTTCAGCGCCTACCTCGTCGTCACGGGCGCAGCGCCCACGCCCGCCTGGCCGAGCCTCCCCGTCTACGCCGCCCGCGCCTTCTGGCTGCTCGCGGCTCCCACCCTGGCGCTGATCACGCTCCTGCCGGCCGGAAACGAGCTCATCATCTGGTTCCTCGGCCACTTCGGCCGCCCACACCCCGAGATGACCCACACGCTGCACATGGTCATGGCCATGGCCCTGACGTGCATCCTGGCGCTCGCAGCGCCCGCCGGCCGCAGTCGCCCCCACCTCAGCGCCGCCCTGGCCATCGGGTTCATGGCCCTCGCCGGGCCCAGCATCGAGCAGGCCCAGGCCTACACCGGCCGCGGCTACAGCGTCGACGATGTCTACCACCACTTCCTCGGCATGCTCGCCGCCCTGACCGCCTGGGTCACCCTCGCCGCGCTGACCTCCCTCCTGCAACGCGGCAACGAATGAACAACAGCACGTTTGCATGCAGTGCCGTGCTCCATCGAATAGCCACCTCAGTCGCCGGCTGCCACCCAACGCCGCGAACTATTCGGCGGCGGCGCTAATGTAGGGTGGGTAGAGCGAAGCGAAACCCACCGGTTGCGGCGGAAATCCTCGGCCAGCACGGTGGCTTTCCCTCCGCTCTACCCACCCGACATCAGCGCCGCCACGCGTAAAGTTCACACCGCTGGGTGCCACTGACAAGCGGAGTCCGCGGAGCTTGTCAGTGCGGATCGGCGTCACGGCCCCGTCACGCCAACAGGCCCCGACAAGGTCGAGAACGGCCTTGTCAGTGGCTCCTCCGCGTGCCACAAAGCATCCCGAAGGCTGCCGTGTGCGACCGCCCGACGACGGCCACCGGGTGCCACGGCTCGTCCGCGAAGCGGCAGGCCGTGCCACGCAACGCCGTGAACTATTCGGCGGCAGCGCTAGGCTCCGTCCGAAAACCGCAGGACTGGGGGTGCCACGGCTTGACCCGAAGGGCAAGCCGTGCCTC
>SLDI01000652.1:0-15228 GCA_007125385.1 Phycisphaeraceae bacterium
GGATTTGGTGGCGGTGGAGGCTGCTGATGGGTCGTGGGGGCGGGTGGCGGGGGGCGGGGGTTGACCGCGGCGTCGGATCGCTTACATTATGACACGGATTTTATTTTGGGTAGCCAAAAGAGACGTGACGGCATATAAAAATATCGTTGCCTGTGGAGATCTGCGCATGCGTCGCATTTTCAGTGCCTTGATCTGCCTGCTGCTGGCGGTTGTCGGCGGTGTGAACCTGTCCGCGTGCCAGGGTGAGGCCGGGGGCGATGACGACGGCCGGCTGGACATCGTCGTGACCACCGGCATGATCGGCGACGTCGCCCGCCAGGTCGCCGGGGGGCACGGCCGGGTCACCGTCCTGATGGGCCCGGGCGTCGACCCGCACCTGTTCAACCCCAGCAGCCGCGACGGGATCCGGCTCGACCGCGCCGACGTGGTGCTCTACAACGGCCTGCTGCTGGAAGGCCGCATGACCGACGTGCTGGCCAGCCTGCACGAGGCCGGCCGGGCGGTGTACGCCGTCGCCGAGCGCGTCGACCCCGAGCTGCTGCTGGCGCCCGAGGAGTTCGAGGGCGCGTACGACCCGCACCTGTGGATGGACGTTGGCGCCTGGGCGCAGGTCGTCGACGCGGTGGCCGACATCCTGGCTGAGGTCGATCCGGATCACGCCGAGGAGTATCGGGCCAACGCGGCGGCCTACCGCGCCGAGCTCGAGGAGCTCGACGCGTACGTGCGGCAGATCATCGCCTCGATCCCGACGTCGCGCCGGGTGCTGGTCACGGCTCACGACGCGTTCAACTACTTCGGCCGGGCGTACGACATCGAGGTGCGTGGCGTCTACGGCATCTCGACCGAGTCCGAGGCCGGCGTGCGCGAGCTCAACCGGCTGGTCGACTACGTCATCGAGCGGCAGGTGCCGGCCGTGTTCGCCGAGACGACCGTCGACGAGCGGGCCGTGCTCTCGCTGCTGGCGGGCGCCGCCCGGCGCGGCCACGCGATGGTGCACGGCGGCGAGCTGTTCTCCGACGCCATGGGCGCGCGCGACACCTACGAAGGCACGTACATCGGCATGATCGACCACAACGCCACCGCCATCGCCCTGGCCCTGGGGGGCGAGGCGCCGGCGGGCGGGTTCCGCGGCGAGCTGACCATGATCGAGCCGCCCGTACCCGTCGACCAGGTCGAGGGTGTCGACGACGCGGGCGAGGTGTTCGAGTGAATCCAGAATGGGCGACTGGCAGTGCGGCTGACGCCCGTCCTTGAGCGAGTCCGCGAGCGAAGGGCGGGATTGGCGGCGGGGTTTCTTCGGATCGTTGACCTGGAGTCGACATGAGTTCCGGCCGTGCGAACACAGAGCCATCGCCCCTGGCGCCGCTGTCCCCGGTGGCGACCGGGGCGGAGCACTCGGCCGGCGCGCCGTTGTCGATCCACGACATGACGGTGGCCTACCACCGCAAGCCCGTGCTCTGGGACATCGACCTGGACGTGCCCGAGGGCGTGCTGATGGGCGTCGTCGGGCCCAACGGCGCGGGCAAGAGCACGCTCATCAAGGCCGCGATGGACCTTGTGCCGATGGCGTCCGGCCGGGTGCGCGTCTATGGGCAGGCGTATCGCAAGCAGCGTCGGCTGGTCGGCTATGTGCCGCAGCGCGAGAGCGTGGACTGGGACTTTCCCGTCAGCGCCCTGGACGTGGTGACGATGGGGACGTACGGCGAGCTGGGCTGGCTGCGGCCGGTCGGCCGACGGCAGCGCGACCGCGCCCTGGCGGCGCTGGACCGCGTGGGCATGGCGGACTACGCCCCGCGCCAGATCAGCCAGCTCTCCGGCGGGCAGCAGCAGCGCGTGTTCCTGGCGCGGGCGCTGGTCCAGGACGCCCGGCTGTACTTGCTCGACGAGCCTTTCGCCGGCGTCGACGCCGCCACCGAGCAGGCCATCATCGCCATCCTCCGTGAGCTGCGCGACGCCGGGCGCACCCTCGTCGTCGTCCACCACGACCTGCAAACCGTGCCCGAGTACTTCGACCACCTGGTCATGCTCAACATGCGCATCGTCGCCACGGGCCCGACGCACGAGGTGTTCAACGAGGCCAACCTGCAAAAGACGTATGGCGGCAAGCTCACGCTGCTGAGCGAGGCGGCCGAGGCGCTGGCGCGGCAGCGACAGGAGTGAACGAGGAACGATGGCCAGGAATGTACGCCAGCGAACGCGGCGGCGCGAGAGCGTCGCGAAGGGGCCGTCTGACGCGAAAGGGTGTAAGAACGTGCGTGAGACGTCATTTCGGGGTGCCACGGCTTGACCGCGAAGCGGCAAGCCGTGGGATCGTCCACAAACGCACGGCTTGCCCTTCGGGACAAGCCGTGGCACCCCGGGGCTGGGGGGCGATCGGGCGTCCGCGTCGCCTGGAGGGCGCCGGCTGACACGGCGGCCGGGCGCCGCCGCGGTTTCATGAAGGTGCAGACATGCTTGGCGGGTTGGTGATGTCGATGGCGGGGGGATTCGTGGATGATCTTCTGCGCGTGCTGCTGCTGCGCGACTACAACACGCGCGTCGTCGTCGCGGGTGTGACGTTGCTCGGGCTCGCGGCCGGGCTCGTCGGCTCGTTCATGCTCCTGCGCAAGCGGGCGCTGGTCTCCGACGCGGTCAGCCACGCGATGCTGCCGGGGATCGTGATGGGGTTTTTCGTGATCGTGGCGGTCGGGGGCACCGGCCGATCGCTGGTGGCGCTGCTGGGCGGGGCGGCGGCGTTCGGCGTGCTCGGGGCGCTGTGCATCATCGCCATCCGGCGCTACACGCGCCTCAAGGACGACGTCGCCCTGGCGGTGGTGCTGGGTGTGTTCTTCGGGCTGGGCATCGCGATGCTCGGCGTCGCCCAGCGCATGGAGCAGGCCCAGGTCGCCGGGCTGGACCGGCTGATCTACGGCAAGGCCGCGACGATGCAGCCGACCGACGCCTGGACGATTCTGATCGCCGCGGCCGGGGCGCTGGTGGTGAGCGTGGCGCTGTTCAAGGAGTTCGCCCTGATCTGCTTCGACGAGCAGTACGCCCGGGCCCGCGGCTGGCCGGTGGCGGCGATCGACCTGGTGATGATGGGCCTGGCGGTGCTGGTGACGGTCGTGGGGCTGCGCGCGGTCGGGCTGATCCTCGTCGTGGCGCTGCTGATCATTCCGGCGGCGGCAGCGCGGTTCTGGACGGACCGGCTGCTCGTGATGACCGTCGTCGCGGCGCTGGTGGGGATGGTCAGCGGCTACGTCGGGGCCAGCGTCTCGGGGCTGTTCGACGTCGCCACCGGGCCGGTGATCGTGCTCGCGGCCGCGGCGGTGTTCGTGGTCAGCCTCGTCGCCGGGGCGCGCCGCGGCCTGGCGGTGCGGCTGGTCAGCTACCTGCGCCTGCGCCGGCGTACGGCCATGCAGCACCTGCTGCGAGCGATGTACGAGCAGCGCGAGCGCGCCGGCGGCGCGGGCGCCAGCGTCGAGGAGCTGATGCGTTGGCGAAGCTGGAGCCGACCGGCCGCGCACCGCCTGCTCCGGCGCGCCCGCCGACGCGGCTGGGTCGAAGCCGGGCAAGGGCGGCGGTGGCGGTTGACGGAGGCCGGCCTGGCCGAGGCGGGCAGGCTGGTGCGCAACCATCGCCTGTGGGAGATGTACCTTATCGAGCACGCGGACATTGCCCCCAGCCACGTCGACCGGGACGCGGACACCATCGAGCACGTGCTTGGCGAGGCGATGGTCCGCCGGCTCGAGCAGCTCGTCGAGGCCCGGGCGATGCCCGCGAGCCCCCACGCGATCGGAGAAGAAGGGGGATAACCACGAAGGACCCTGTGCCCCGGCACTGGCGGACAAGCCGCCAGTGGCCCCCCTGACGCTGCCGACCCCTAACCCCTAGCCCCTAGCCCCTCACCCCATGACCTGGCACCCCTACGACACCTGGATCGTGATCATCGGCGCGTTGGCCGCGACGGCGTGCGCGCTGCCGGGCTGCTTCCTGGTGCTGCGGCGGATGAGCCTGATGGGTGACGCGATCGCGCACGCCGTCCTGCCGGGCATCGTCGTGGCGTTCGTGCTGACGCAGAGCCGGGCGAGCCTGCCCATGTTCCTCGGCGCGGTGGTGGTCGGGATTGTCACGGCCGTGCTCACCCACTGGGTGCAGCACACGGGCAAGGTCGAGAGCCAGGCGGCGCTGGGGGTGGTCTTTACCAGCCTCTTCGCCCTGGGGCTGATCCTCATGGACCGGTTCGCCTCGGCGGTGCACCTGGACCTGGATTGCGTGCTCTACGGGGCGCTGGAGATCGCGCCGCTGGGTAACCGCGTGCCGCTGCTGGGCCTGGACGTGCCCCAGCCGGTGATCGTCAACGGCGCGATGCTGCTGGTGAACGTGGGCGTGCTGACGCTGTTCTACAAGGAGCTGAAGGTCAGCTCGTTCGACCCGGCGCTGGCCACGTCGCTGGGCATCAACGCTGATGTGATGCACTATCTGCTGATGGGCCTGGTCGCGGCGACGGTGGTCGCGGCGTTCGAGAGCGTCGGGTCGATCCTCGTCGTGGCGATGCTGATCGTGCCGGGGGCGGCGGCGTACCTGCTGACGGACCGGCTGTCGGTGATGCTGGTGCTGGCGGCGGTGATCGCCATCGCCAGCGCGGTGCTGGGCCACGTGGGCGCGGTGCTGGCGCCGGTGGTGGTGGGCTACGACACGCTGACCTCGGGCATGATGGCCGTGGCCGCGGGGCTGCTGCTGCTGGTGGCGATGCTCGCCGGGCCGCGTCACGGCATCGTCAGCCGGGCGATTGGGCAATTGGGCCTGGGCGTGCGGGTGGCGCAGCAGGACCTGCTGGGGCTGCTCTACCGCCTGGAGGAGAGCCGGGCCGCCAAGGGCCGGGGCGAGGTGGGCCTGGCCCGGCGCCAGGCCATGGCGCTGCTCGCGCTGGGGCCGGTGCGGGCGTGGCTGGTGCTCGACGGGCTGCGGCGGCGCGAGGCGGTGCAGCGCGACGCCGGGCGCTACGTCCTGACCGATGCCGGCCGGGACGAGGCCCGCAGCCTCGTCCGCTCGCATCGCCTGTGGGAGACGTACCTCCAGCAGTACGCCGGCCTGCGCGCCGACCACCTGCACCTGTCCGCCGAGCGCCTCGAGCACGCCACCGACGAGGCGATGCAGCGCGAGCTCGCCGACCGCACCGGCTCACCGCGACATGATCCGCAGGGGCGACAGATCCCGGAGTAATCACCCGTCAAACCTGGCGCTGGGTGCCACTCAACGCCGTGAACTCTGGCTGTAGGGTGGGTAGAGCGAAGCGAAACCCACCACGTTGGCCGTGGATTCCCGCCGCAACCGGTGGGTTTCGCTTCGCTCTACCCACCCTACATCAGCGCCGTCACGCGTAAAGTTCACGGCGTTGAGTGGCACCCAACGCCCGCCTCTGTGGTCATTTCGAATGGTCGGGATCAGGGGCGGTCGCTGAGCTTCAGCGAACTCTTGACGCTGTCGAGGCAATGGCTGGCGGCGCGGTCGTGCCAGTCGCGGACCGCATCCTCCAGGCCGAGCGTGTCGCCGACGAACCCCTCGGCGAGCCCGGCCCAGGTCCAGGGCGGCACGCCGGCGACGGCCGCGTCGACGGTGATGCGCTGCGCCGGCATCAGGCCCAGGTTGGCCGCCTGGACCTGCATGCGCGTGCGGCGGCGCAGGGTCACCGGCTGCTCGGGCAATCCGGAAATGCTCAGCCAGTGGGGGGGCTGGTAGGTCTGCTCCCACTGCAGATGAAGCGGCTCGAGGCGCGGGGCGGCCAGGCCCAGGCCCGCGGCCAGGTCCTCCACCTCCTGCAAGGATTCCTCCAGCTCCGGGCGCTGCCGGGCCAGGCGCAGCAACTGGTCGGTGCTCAGCGGGCTGGGGGCGGCGCGGGCGAAGACACGATGGTGGGCCTCGGCGGTGGTGCGCTGCTGGGCCAGGCGCAGGTGGCCGGCCCCGACGACGAGGAAAAGGATCAGCGCCAGGATCATGGCGACCTGGAGCAGCTCGATGGCGGCGACGCCGCGGGCATGTTGTCGCCGGCGGGGCGATTCAGGCTCCGTCCGAAAGCCGCGGCAGTGGGGGTGCCACGGCTTGTCCCGCAGGGCAAGCCGGGCGCTTGTCGCGCGTCGCACGGCTTGCCGCTTCGCGGTCAAGCCGTGGCACCCACATTTCGGACGGGGCCTAATAGTGGATAAGCGCGTCGAGGCCATCTTGCAGTTCCTCGTATCGCAGGCCGCCGGCCTCGAAGGCATCACGCAGCCGCTCGTTGTGCTCTAGCGCCGCCTCCAGCGAGAGGCCGGTGGCCAGTCGGGGTTGCCAGTTGAATCCCTGGGTGCTCCAGACGCGCCAGGGCAGGACGACGCCGGCGCTGGCGTCGATCAGGTCCGCGACGTCCGGCCCCTGGCCCGGCGGAACGTCGTCCAGCTCGTCCGGATCGGGGGGGGCGCCGACGCCGGGGACATCGAAGATGGTCTCGGTGGCGCCGATGAGTTGTCCGGCCCAGCCTTCGTTGCCGTTAAAGATCTCGGCCTGGGCGTAGGCCAGCGGGGTCTGCAACGGTCGGGGGAAGACGCGGCCGGCGAGCGACCGCGGCGTCTGCCGCCGCGGCTGGGCCAGGGCCACGACGCTGAAGTGCGTCAGCCGGTCCGCCTCGGCGATGGGCAGCATGCCCAGCGGTGAACCGGTTTCCATCGGCCCTTGCTGGGTGACCAGGGGGTGGTTCCAGTCGCCGTAGCGTGCGGTCACGATCGCCGTGGCCGCGGCGGCGGCGATGCGCCAGCTCAGCACGCCCTTGCCCACGACGACGCTGCGCAGCCGCCAATCGCCGGCCCAGCCCTGGCTGTCAACCATGACGCGGCGGCCGAGGATCAAGCCGAAAGCCGTCGCGTCCGCCAGGCCACTGGGCTGGCGCACCGGCGGGGTCAGCGGCGCGTGGGCGGCGTCGGCCGGCCGCGGCGTCGCGAGCACGATGTCGCAGCCGTAGTACCGCTCGATCGCCTGGCGCTGGCGCTCGATGACATCGGGCGTCGCGTCGACGACCTGCTGCTGAAATTCGTACAGCCTACGGATGTTGCCCCGATGTGTGCCCGCGTCGAACGTGCTGCCGCCCATCTGGCCCATCGACCTGAAGCTGGCGTTCATCCCCGGCGTGGCCGCGCCCACGAACGAACCGAGCAGAAACGACTCGTAGGTCGCCGCCCCCAAGCCGACGAGCCCGGCCTTGGCCCAGTGGGCGATCACCTGCGGCACGGTCAGGGCCACCGCATAGCCCAGGGCCTCGGCCGAGGCGGTGCGGACGATGAGCATGTTGGCGCCGGTGACCAGGTTCGTCGAGCGCGCGTTCCACCCGGCGGCGCTGTAGGCGGCGGCGTCCGCCGCGAGCTGGGCGCGCATCTTCTCCGACGTGACGTTGCCCGTGTTGAACACCATCGCGATCAACGCGACCAGCGCCAGCAACGTGAGCATGAGCAACGTGGCGAAGTGGCCCCGATCGTTGCGGTGCAGGCGCAGCAGCAGTCGTCGCGTCGGTGAGCCGATCGTCATGGCGCCGCTCCGAGAATCTGGTCAACCGCGCCCGTCTCCAGGGTGAAGTCGCGGCCCGGGGAGCTGTGCAGCAGCGCCGCGCCGCGCATCGTCAGGAAGCGACCCTGGACGCCGCCGACTGTTTCCATCGCCGGGCTGAGCACGGTCGCGGCCCCGGGCACGGTCAGGCGAAAGTCGTAATCCAGCTCGGCGCGCAGCGGCAGCGGCGGCGTGACGCGGGCGTTGAGGATCCAACCGAAGCGGCCGGGCGGAGGGTCGGTCCGCCAGCGCGTGGCGTGGTGGGCGTAGGCGTAGCGGTCGAGCAGTCGGCTGTCGATCCCGTCGCGGTCGGTGGTCCAGCCGGCCTGGGGCCAGAGCCTTTGCAAGGCGGCGACGGCGTCCTGGCCGCGCTGCGGCGCTTCGACGCCGGTCGCGGGCGGGGAGATCGACGCCAGCGCCATGGCCGCGGCATGCCCGACGTCGGCTTCGCGACCTTCCGGCAGGGAGGTCACCGCGGCACGGGCGGCGGCGAAGGCCGCGTAGTTCAGCACCAGGGCGGCGTTGGCGATCAGCGCCAGTTGCACGATCATCGCCACGATGATCAGGAAAATCGGCAGGGTCAGGATGAACTCGACGGAGGCGGTGGCCTCGTCGCCGCGCACCCGCCGAAGCATCGCCGCCGGGCTGAGGCTTCGCCGCGCCGCGAGCATCACCAGGCGGCACAGCAGCACCGCCAGGGCGGCGAACAGCACCCAGAAGGCCCAGGGCAAAGACACCGGCAGCACGCCGGCGGTGCTGGCCTCAACCACGAGAGCGTCGCCGAGCATCAGCGCGGCGTAGGCGCCCAGGGCCACGGCCGCGAGGCCCGCGTCGACCATCCAACGCAGGCGATGATGAGTCGGGATGCGCCGGTGCAAGGCTTATGCTCCTGAGAACCGGGGCCAATATCCGGGCGACGCGGCAAGGGCGTTCAGATCGGCGGCGGGGCGAACTGGCTGGCGATCAGCCCGATGAGCACGGGGATGGCCAGGGGCACGTGCCGCTGGCGTCCGGTGGCCAGAACCCGCCGGCCGGTGGTGCGCAGCAGGAGCATGGCCCAGGCCAGCTCATGCAGTGTCGCGGTCAGCCGGCCGCGCCAGATCAGATCGGCCAGGGCGAAGAGGACGGCGGCGAGCAGGGCGTAAACGAGCACCGCGAAGGCCGCGCCGAAGCCCAGCAGGGCGCCGAGGGCGGCCAGGAGCTTCATGTCCCCGCCGCCCATGCCCCCGGCGTAGAGGCAGATCAGGCCGATCGCGCCGCACACGGCCAGGCCCAGCAGGGATGAGGCGATGCCCGGGGCCCCGGCCCACTGGCCGATGAGCTGGATGTCGCCGGCCCAGCCCAGCGACACCAGGCCGTTGACCGCCAGGCCGAGCAGGATCGCGGTGTAGGTCAGTTGGTTGGGGATGCGCCAGGTCGCGGCGTCGAACCAGCTCGCCACCGCGCACAGGCCGACGGTCGCCAGCAGCAGGAACAGCCCTTCGTCAGGCCGACCCAGGGCGATCTGGAGCGTGGAGGCGAGCACGGCGCTGCCGGCCAGCAGCAGCACCCAGACGCTGAGCCAGGCGACACCCGGGCGCGGCGCCGCCTGGGCGGTCGCTGGTTCGGCGCGGCCCGTCGGCGACTCTTGTCCCATGGTGGTTCCTGCCCGGCGTACGAGAATCCACAAGCGGTGCTGGCCCCTTGACGAATGGCGTAACGCAGCGGCGCGCAAGGTCAGGCAAGCCAACATCGGCGGGCCATCACATTTCAAATGCCGGGCCACCGCCGCCGCCGCCACCAACGCCGCCGGAATCCTGCTGCCAGGGGCGCTCCTGCTCCTGCTCGCCGCCGCCGCCTTCCTGGTGGAGCTGCCCCGCCTGCGTGTCGAACCAGCCCATGATCGTGTCGCGGAAGAACACGAGCACGATGATGATGGGCAGGGCGATCAGCGCCACCAGCAGGATCTTCTCGACCGACATGGCGCCGGCCTCGTCGTCGTGAAGCCGTTTCAGGGCCCGGGTCAATGCGCTCATGACAGCCTCCTTCGCCCGGTATCGACGTGCATTCCCGCAAAGGCGGCGGCCGCGTGGCCCCCCTATGCGAACGGCAGGGCCAGTATATCGGCGATCCGATAGCTGTAAACCCGAATCATCCACAGAAAAAGCGGCAGCATCAGCCCCAGGGGCAGGGCGACCAGGGCCATGATCAGCAGATACTCGGTCGACAGCGCGGCGCGTCGATCGGCGTGCAGGCGGCGCAGGGCCCGGCTCAGGCTGGTCATGACGCTCGCTCCTCCAGGCCCAGGACCTGCCGGGTCAGCTCCGCCTGCTCGGCAAGCCCGTGCCAGGCCAGCTCGTCGGCGAAGCGGGGTCGCCGGCCGGTCCAGGTGAGCCCGGCCCGGGGCCTGGCCGGGTCGATGTGGTAAAGGTCATGCACGAGGTAAGCCTGCTCCGCCTCGTCGAAATCGATCTCGCTGATGTGGGTGATCAGTCGCCGGCCGTCGTGCACGCGGTTGGTCTGCACGACCAGGTCGATGGCCGAGGCGATCTGGCTGCGCAGGGCGAACAGCGGGATGCTGACCTCGGCCAGCAGGGCCATGGTCTCCAGGCGGCGGCAGGTGTCGAAGGGCGTCGAGGCGTGCAGCGTCGCCAGCGAGCCGCGGTGGCCGCTGGTCATCGCCTGGACCATGTCCAGGGCCTCGCCGCGTCGGACCTCGCCGACGATGATGCGGTCCGGCCGCATGCGCAGCGAGCTGACGAACAGGTCGCGGATGGTCACCTGCCCCCGGCCGAAGGCGTCGGCGGGACGGGCCGTGAGCTGGACCACGTGCTGCTGCTGGATCTGCAGCTCGCGCGTGTCCTCGATCACGATGATGCGCTCCGCATCGCTAAAGGCGGTCGAGAGCACGTTCAGCAGCGTGGTCTTGCCCGAGCCGGTGCCCCCGCTGACAATGACGTTCTGATGGGCCTTGACGGCCAGGAGCACCAGCTCCATGGCCTCGGTGCTGATCGCCTGGCGCTGGAGCAGGAAATCGGGCGAGGCGGCGGCGGCGTGGAAGCGCCGGATGTTGACCGACGTGCCGCTGCCGGTGACGGCCCCGAGCACGACGCAGACCCGCGAGCCGTCAGGCAGTCGCCCGTCCATCAGCGGGTGCTCGTCGTCGATCTGGTGGCCGACGTACTGGGCGATGTTGCGCGCCAGCGCCAGCAGCTTACGCTCGGAGCGGAACCGGATGCGCGTGCGCTCAATGCGCCCGCCGCGCTCGACGTAGACGGCCTCGGGGCCGTTGATCATGATCTCGGAGACGTCGTCGTCAGCCAGCAGCTCGGCGAGCGGGCCGAGGAAGTAGCCCAGGCTGGCGTCGAAGCCGCTGGGCTGTTGGCCGTCGGCGACGAAGAGGCGCGCCGCGTCCTGGCCGTTGCCGGTGTCCGGTGCCGACGTCATGGGCTGCCCTCCGACGCGTCCGCCACACGATGCGGGGGGCCATGGTAGCCCCTGGCCTGAGCCTGTCCAGCCCTTCCAGGGACGTCGCCGGGCGTCGCATCGATCGCGGCGACAACTCACCGGCAGACGCGCGCACAAAAAAGCCGGGACCGACCGGTCCCGGCTCATGGTCGTGCGCATCGTCGCGCCGCCGTCGCGTCAGGCGGCGGTCTTCTGGCTGCGCTTGCGGTTCAGCCGCTCGGTCAGGCGGGCCTTGTACCGGCTGGCGGTGTTCCTGTGGATCACGCCCTTGGCGGCGATCTGGTCCAGCAGCTTGTAGAGGCCGGACAGCTCCGCCTGGGCCTGCTCGCTGCTGCCGTGGAGGATCGTCTCGCGATAGGCGCGCAACTTCAGGCGGAAGCGGCCTTTGTGCCAGCGGTTGAGCGCGCGGCGCTTCAGGTTCTGGCGAACGCGTTTGCGGCGGGACAGCGAGTGGGCCATGGTCTGCAGGTCTCCAGTGCCGGGGGCCCGGTGGCGGGGGCCGAGGCGGGGGCCGGTGGCGGCGAGTCGAACATTATGACACGGCCGGCGCCGTTTTTCAAGTCCGTGAGCACCCGTTCCGCCCCGCGCCCGGCCGCGCGGGGGTGGCCGGTTCTTGCGGCCACGCACCATCGACACTTCATTCGCGGGCATATCGAACATGCGATGCACGTCGGCGGCCCGGCCCCGCCCGCGAATCGCTCGCCGACGCCCTGCCGCCGAACAAGCTCATCCTGGCCGACGGCAACTTCGGCTCCGCCGCGTTGCATGAAGCGATCGACGACACACAGGCGGCGTCGATCACGCCGGCTTCTGATATCCTCGTCTGCGCCGAGCATCGCCTGCACGAGAATTTCACCAATGTCCCTTCGACGCATCCCCGGCTATCGCGCGATCTGGTTCGACCTCGGCCAGCGGACGGAGTATGGCTCGAAGTACTCCGGGCCCCTGGCGACGTACACCTCCAACCACACGCCGCTGGCGATCCACGCCCCGCAGGTCCAGCGCACGTTCTTCGTCTATGGCGGCACGCCCGCGGCCGACCAACGCCACCTGCTGTGCATGGCCGGCTACTACGACCATCGCACGGGCGAGGTGCCTCAGCCCGTCGTCGTGCATGACAAGCAGGGCGTCGATGACCCGCACGACAACCCGGTGATCAACATCGGCCCGGACGGGCGCATCTGGGTGTTCGTCGCCGGGCGCGGGCGCACGCGGCCGGGGTTTGTGTATCGCAGCGTCGAGCCTTACTCGATCGACCGCTTCGAGCTGCTGCGCGAGGCGGAGATCTGCTACCCCCAGCCGTGGTTCAGCGACGACGGCCATTGCCTGCTGCTGCTGACGAAGTACACCGGCCTGCGCGAGCTGTACTGGGCAGTGAGCGCGGACGGCGTGGCGTGGAGCGAGGACCGAAAGCTCGCGGGCATGCAAGGTCACTACCAGGTCAGCGACGCCAACGGCGGGCGGGTGTTCACGGCCTTCAATCGCCACCCGGACCAGTCACCGGACAAGCGCACCGATCTTTACGTGACGTTCACCGACGACCTTGGCCAGACGTGGCGCAACGTCCAGGGCGAGGTGCTCGGCACGCCGCTGGTCGATCCGCATTGCCCGGCGCTGGTGCGTGACTACGCGGCCGAGGGCTTGCTGGTGTACCTGCACGACATCAACTTCGACGCCGCGGGCCACCCGCTGGTGCTCTACACGACCAGCCGCGACTGGCGCCCCGGGCCCAGCGGTGACCCGCGGACGTGGACGGTGGCGCACTGGCTCGGTGATCGCTGGGCGTTCCATGAGATCACGACGTCGACACACAACTACGACTGCGGCTGCATCCACGTCGAGGCCGACGGCACGTGGCGGGTGATCGGCCCGACGGAGCCGGGCCCGCAGCACTGGGGCTCGGGGGGCGAGGTGGCGATGTGGCTGAGCCGGGACGACGGCGCGTCGTGGCGGAAGGTGCGTCAGCTCACGTCGGGCAGCGCGTACAACCATGACTACGTGCGTCGGCCGGTCAATGCGCATGCGGATTTCTACGGGTTCTGGTGCGACGGCGACCCGGACGCGTTCTCACCATGTCGGCTGTACTTCACGGACCAGGCGGGCGCGCGGGTGTACCGGTTGCCGGCGGAGATCAGTGGCGAGACGGCTTTGCCGGAGTTGGTCAGCGCCCACGCGGCGGATGACCGGCGACGGTAATCCGAAGTGCGAAATCCGACATCCCCTCACTCCCCGATCACCTTGACCAGCACACGCTTGGGTCGACGGCCGTCAAACTCGCCGTAGAAGATCTGCTCCCAGGGCCCGAAATCGAGCTTGCCCTCGGTGATCGCCACCACCACCTCGCGCCCCATGATCTGCCGCTTCATGTGCGCATCGGCGTTGTCCTCGCCCGTGCGGTTGTGCGCGTAGCGCTGCGGCGACGCGTCGAACGGCGCCAACTGCTCCAGCCAGTGCTTGTAGTCCTCGTGCAGGCCCGACTCGTTGTCGTTGATGAACACGCTGGCGGTGATGTGCATGGCGTTGATCAGCACCATCCCCTCGCGCACGCCCGACGCGGCCACGATGCGCTCGACCTCGTCGGTGATGTTCACGAACCCCATCCGCGCCGGCACGTTGAACGTCAGGTGTTCGGTCTTCGACTTCATGGCGACCTCCTGCACGCATTTTAGCCACGAAGACGCGAAGGACACGGAGGTCGCGCGAAGAAGGGCAGGGGGGTGGAAAGAGGGTGCCACTGGCGGCTTGACCGCCAGTGCCTCGGCGCGCCGAAGCCTATCATCGACGTTTGAATGGTTGCTTGAACCTCGATCGCTCGGGTGCCACGGCTTGTCCCGAAGGGCAAGCCGTGCATTGGCCGACGATCGCACGGCTTGCCGCTTCGCGGTCAAGCCGTGGCACCCCGAAGTTGGACCTACCCTGTGGTGGATCCAACCATTCAAAGGTCAATAACCGTGCAAAGCGTTCCCTTGCCGGGCGGTTGGACCGCCCACGCCGTCGCCCTGCCGGGTGCCACTGACAAGCGGAGTCCGCGGAGCTTGTCAGTGCGGATCGCCGTCGCAGCCGCGTCCTGCCGCTCGACACTGACAAGGCCGAAGACGGCCTTGTCAGTGGCACCCACCTGCCGACCCTTCGCCCCCGCCGCGCCCTTCGCGCCTTCGTGGTGAACCAGGCGCACAAAAAAACACGGCGACGCAGACGCGCCGCCGTGTCGTGAATCAACTCAACTCCCCGCGGCCTCCGCGCTCTTGGCGCCCTCCGCGAGAACCCCGCCGCCGGCTCAATCCCCGTAGCTGCCCGCCTTGCCCTCGTTGATCGCCGCCTGCGCCGCCGCCAGACGCGCGATCGGCACG
Source organism: Phycisphaeraceae bacterium (assembly GCA_007125385.1). Taxonomy (GTDB): domain Bacteria; phylum Planctomycetota; class Phycisphaerae; order Phycisphaerales; family Phycisphaeraceae; genus SKPT01. Next base: position 14,349 of record SLDI01000652.1, read on the forward strand.
CGGAACGGCGAGCAGCTCACGTAGTCCAGCCCCGCCTGCTGGCAGAACGCGATCGACGACGGGTCGCCGCCGTGCTCGCCGCAGATGCCCAGCTTCAGGTCCGGGTCGGCCGCCCGCCCGCGCTCGGCGCCCATGCTCACGAGCTGCCCCACGCCCTCGGCGTCCAGCGACTGGAACGGGTCCTTGGGCAGCAGCTCCTTGTTCAGGTACTCCGGCAGGAACGAGTTCACGTCGTCGCGCGAGTAGCCGAACGTCATCTGCGTCAGGTCGTTCGTGCCGAAGCTGAAGAAGTCGGCGTGCTCCGCCACGTCGCCGGCGGTCAGCGCCGCCCGCGGCACCTCGATCATCGTTCCAATCAGGAGGTCCAGCTTCTGGTGATACTTCTGCTCGCTGCGCACGGCGTCGATCACCTCCTGCGTCGCGTCGCGCAGCAGCTTCAGCTCCGCGGCCGTGCCCACCAGCGGGATCATGATCTCCGGCTCGACCTTGACGCGCTTCTTGCGGCAGGCGATCGCCGCCTCGACGATCGCCCGCACCTGCATCTGCAGGATCTCGGGGTACGTCACCGCCAGGCGGCAACCGCGATGGCCCAGCATCGGGTTCATCTCGTGCAGCGCCGCGACGCGCTGGCGCAGCTTGGCCGGCGACACGCCCAGCCGCTTGGCGAGATCCTTCTGCGCCTCGGGGTCGTGCGGCAGGAACTCGTGCAGCGGCGGATCGAGCAGGCGGATCGTCACCGGCAGGCCCTTCATGGCCGTGAAAATCCCGATGAAATCCTCACGCTGATAAGGCAGCAGCTTCATCAGCGCCTTGCGGCGATCCTCCTCCGTGTCCGCGATGATCATCTCACGCATCGACTTGATGCGCTCGCCCTCGAAGA
>SLDI01000574.1:0-4392 GCA_007125385.1 Phycisphaeraceae bacterium
GCCATGGCAACCCGCGCCTGGCGGTGGTCCATTTACAAGGCGATCCGCGTCCGGCCGCGCCTATCATCAGGGGGCGGGAAAAGGAGCATTGCCATGACGCGCACCGACGGGACGGATCAGGCTCAGAACGACGTGGCCCAGGCCCAGCGCAGCCAGCGCATGCCCTTCCTCACCGACCTGGCCGAGCGTCTTGAGAAGGGCGCCCGGGCGGCCGCCGTGTTCGGCGAGCCCGTGGCCCGCGATGCGGTGACCGTCATCCCCGTCGCCCGCGCTCGCTGGGGCCTGGGCGGTGGAGCCGGGCAGGAACGCGAAGAGGACGAATCCCAATCGGGCATCGGCGGTGGCGGCGGCGTCAACGTCAGCCCCGTCGGCTACATCGAGATCCGCGACAACGAGACGCGCTTCCGCTGGATCGCCACGCCGGGCTCGATCGTCTGCGCGGTCATCGGCGGCCTCGTTGCCCTGCTGCTGGTCAAGCGCATCATGCGATGACGGGAAGCGATACCAGCCCCCCTACCCCGCCCGCCCCGCCTGCCCCTGCCGACGCGGGTCCGTCTCGGCGATGATCTCGCTGACCCCCTGCTGGTTGAAGCCCTTGAACCCGTCGTGACGCTCCAGGTTCTCCAGGTGCGAGCCGATCGCCCCGTCGCGGCGGAACCGCTCGGCCTGCTCGGCGGTGATCTGCCCGCCGGCCAGCAGCACATCGATGCGCTCGGGCCGCACCGGCCAGCGCTCGCCGTGCGTAAACGCCTGACGCAGGTAAGGCAGATCGGTGAACGGATTCATCATCCCCACCCCCGCCTGCTCCACCAACTGCCGCGCCAGCGCCGCGAAGTAGAACTGGCACTCGAGGTGGTGCATGCCCGCCTCCAGCACCGAGTCGCCGTGCAGCGCGCACCACAGCCCGACCGTGCCCAGGCTCGGCTGCGGCGGCAGCGGCTGGTGCGCGAAGTCGTTGAAGAGCTCGTCCGGCGCCAGGTCCACGTCGTTGAACGTGACGATGCCCGCCTGGGCCTGCTCCATCACCTGGGCTCCCCAGCCCGCCTCGCGCCCGGCATAGAACCGCTCGCGGCAGGCAAAGCCCAGCTTCTCCCAGAGTGCGACGAGGGGCACGAAGTTTTCCCGCGAGCTGCGATAGGTGTGATGGTCGTGATTCGCCCAGCCGATGCCCAGCGCGTCCTGCCGCGCTTTCTGCGCCTGCGCGGCGCGGTTGCGTGCCTGCCAGTGTTCGCGCTCGGCGGCGAAGAACAGTTCGCATGCCCGGTCCCGCCCCACCGCCGCGATGGCGTCGTCGATCAGGCGCCCGGCCTCGGCGAAGCCGGCCGCATCCGAGCCGAGCTCGCGCCGGCGTGCGCGGAACGCCTCGAGCACCTGCTCGAGCGTGGCCGGGTCGTGGGTCGGGCCGGCGTCCATGCCGCGCCAGCCGTGACGCTCAAGGACGCCGACCGCGACGTTGTCGGCCTGCCACAGCAGCGCCCATCGCCGCGCGGCGCCCACCTGGCCTTGAACCGCCCGATCGAGCCGATGCGCCGCCAGGAAGTCGTCGACCGCCTCGACCTTCAGGTCGATGGCGACCTGCCCGGCCGGCAGCGCCTCGCCCAGCGCCACCGCCGGGAACAGCCCGTGGCGGTTCTCCAGCACCTGCCATGCGCCGCTTCGGCCGCGCTGCACCCATCCCGCCTGCGCCGCCGCGCGGGCGGGCGCGCCGGCCGGGGCCAGCCGGATGGTGTCGACCAGATCGGCGAATCGCACGGCCGCCTCGTCGTGCAGCCGCCGGGCGAGCGCCCGCGCCTCGGGCAGGCGATCCAGCACGCGCTCAACCATCTCATGCACCCACGCCCCGGCGTCGGGCTGCGGCCGCCAGTGAAAGGCGGACAGGGAGTCGCTCATGCCGATGATCCTCGCTCAGGCGCGAAGCCGCCCAAGCCAATCATACGCCTGGCCGGTGCTCATGTTGCGGCCTCGTCCGCCAGCAGCTTCTCGGCCATGACCCGGGCCGCCGCGGCCGCGCCGTCGTTGCCGGCAACCAGCCGCTGGGTCATCGCGCCCTGGATGAGCATCACCCACTGCTCCGCGAACGCGTCAGGGTCCGAGGCGCCGACGGCCTGGGCGAGCTCGCGGATCATCTGCCCCGCCTTGGCGTAGTGAGCCGCGGCGATCTGGTGCACCGGATCCTCCGGCAGCGGAAACTCGGCACAGGCGTTGATGTAGAGGCACCCGAGGTAGTCCGGATCGTTGAACCACACATCGAGCACGTCGAAGATCGACAGCAACATTGCGCGCGGATCCATCCCGGCCCGCTCGCGGACCATCCGCACGAGCGTCTGCGCTTCCCACGCGCTGCGCCGCTCGATCGCGGCGATGACCAGGGCGTCCTTACTCTCGAAGTGGTTGTAGAACGTCGTCTTCGTCACGCCCACGGCGGAAATGATCTGATCCACCCCCACCGCGTGGAAGCCATAGGCGTAGAAAAAGCTCAGGGCGGTTTCGATCAGCCGTTCCCGCGTGTTCCTCGGCGTCTCGCCGTCGCCGAACAGGGCCTTGGCGGACTTGTTCGCGTGCGGCACGAGCGGCGCTGCATCTTGGGCCTTGTCGACGGCGAGCTGCTTCTTGACCATGAGTAAACCTCCGGTTGCCCTCAAGTCCATTGGTGCCACGGCTGCGATCCCTTACGCTGCGATCCTAACGGGACATGGACTGCGAGGCATCCGTACAGGAGACGACCATGACGGCTTCACACCAGCCAGGCGCCGCATCCGCCAACTCCCAGATCGATCAGGACGCGCTGCAAGGGCTGCTGCTCAAGGCGGTGAGCGACTTCGGCGGCGCGTACCACACGCCCCTGGTGGTCATCGGCGATAAGCTTGGCCTGTACAAGGCGTTGGCCGAGCATGGCCCGCTCGAGCCCGCCGCGCTGGCCAAGCAAACCGGCACAACGGAGCGTTATATCCGGGAATGGCTCAACGCCCAGGCGGCTGGCGGCTACGTGTCTTACGACGCCGATGCCGGGCGGTATTACATGACCCGCGAGCAGGCCCTGCTCCTGGCCGACGAGGACAGCCCGGCGTTCGTGGGCGGCGCGTTCGGCAGCGCGCTGGCCGCCGGCCACATCACCCCCGTGCTCGAAAAAGCCTTCCGCACCGGCAAAGGGATCGGATGGGACGAGCACGACCACGGCCTGTTCTGTGCGACCGAACGATTCTTCCGGCCGCTCTACCTGCACAACCTCGTGGCCTCGTGGATCCCCGCCCTCGACGGCGTGCAGGAGAAGCTCCGTCGCGGCGCGGTCGTCGCCGACGTCGGCTGCGGGCACGGGGCGTCCACGGTCATCATGGCCCAGGCCTACCCCCACTCGCGGTTCCTGGGCTTCGACTACCACCGGCCTTCGATCGAAGCGGCGATCGAGCGCGCCGCGGAAGCGGGCGTGAGCGATCGATGCACCTTCCACGTCGCCAGCGCCAAGGACTTCCCCGCCCACAACGGCCGGGGCTACGACCTCGTCGGCCACTTCGACTGCCTGCACGACATGGGCGACCCCGCGGGCGCCGCGGCGCACGTGCGAAGGCGACTGGACGATGATGGCACATGGATGGTGATCGAGCCGTTCGCCAACGATTCCGTGCAGGACAACCTCAACCCGGTTGGCCGGGCGTTCTACTCGGTGTCGACGCTCGTCTGTACGCCCTGCTCGCTGTCCCAGGAGGTCGGCGCGGCCCTTGGGGCGCAGGCGGGCCCACGACGGCTGCGCGAGAAGATCGAACAGGGCGGATTCACCAGGATCCGCCTGGCCGCACAAACGCCGTTCAATCTGATCATTGAAGCCCGCGCTTGAGGGCTCGAACCAAGCGCGCCGCGGCACGGTCAAGCCGCGGCTCCCAGCCGGTGCCCCGGAACCTCATTCAGGAGATTGCCCATGGTCGTTGTCCGGAACATTTTTCGTGTGAAGTTCGGCCAGACGAAGGAAGCCACCGCGCTTTGGCGACAGGCCGTCTCGATCCTCCGCGATGCCGGGCTGGTCGACGAGGCGCGGCTGCTGACGGACGTGGCGGGCGAATCGTTCTACACGCTCGTGCTGGAGACGACGCATGATTCGCTCGCGGCCTGGGAACGGGCCATGCAGGGTTTGAAGGATCACCGCGAGTGGCAGCAGGTGTATGCGAAGATCGTCGCGGTCACCGACAGCGGTCGACGCGAGATTCTGGCGACCATTGAATGAGATCGCCTGACGAACCGGCTGCTGACGAGGCGGTGGACCAGAAAGAGCATCGCGCTTGATAAGGGCAGTTTGAGGGCAAGTCGCCGGCAAGAGATCGAGAAGCCTCCATAATCCGGGGCGGCGCCCGGGTTATGGAGGCTACCGTCAGTCAAGCGGAGAGGGCGGGATTCTTCTCC
>SLDI01000018.1:0-15208 GCA_007125385.1 Phycisphaeraceae bacterium
ACCAGATCGTCGCCGACGGCGAGGGGGCGACGCGCATCTTCCGCGTCGAGGTCCGCCGGGCGCGCTCGCAGCGAGAGGCGGATCGCGTGGGCAAGGCGATCGTCGACTCGCCGCTGGTCAAGACGGCCGTGCACGGGGCCGACCCCAACTGGGGCCGGATCGTCACCGCCGCCGGCTACAGCGGGGCGGCGATCAACCCCGGCCGCATGTCGCTGCACATCGGTGGCGCGGACGGCGTCTGCGTCTACGACGCCGGCACGCCGACATCGCTGACCCGCACCGATCTGCGCAAGCTGAACCGGCTGATGCACAAGCGCGAGGTGACCTTCACGCTCACGCTCAACCGCGGCGAGGCCGACGTTGACTGGCTCGGCTGCGACCTGTCGCGGCAATACATCGCGATCAACGCCGACTACACGACGTAAGCCCCGGAACGGCGATCAGGGTCGGGCCGCCTGCGAGGCCGAGCGATACGTCAGGCCGTGCTCGAGGTAGAACTTCAGCAGCGTCAGGGCCTCGCCCCAGCCGACGCTGCACTCGGCGAAGAGGTTGAGCCCGGCCTGATCGGGCGTGTGCCCGCCGTCGGTCAACGTCAGTCGCGTCCCGTCGGCTTCCGCCGCCAGCTCGATCGTCACCAGCGTCGGGCCGCCCGCGCTGCCGGCGTTCCACTGGAATGCGAAGCGTTCGTCGGGCACGACCTCGCGGACGGTCGCGTGGTCCTCGGCATCGACGCCGTACGGCCCGCTGCCGCGCCACCGCAGGTCAAAGCGGCCACCGGGCTGCGCGTGGAGGACCGTGCCCTGGGTGAACCAGCCGTCCCAGCCCGCGGCCGTGGTGAGCGTGCGGTACACGACATCCGGCGGCGCGGCGATGAACACGCGGTGCTCGATGGCCGGCAGTTCGTCCAAGCAACGGCTCCCGTGGAGGCCGGGCCACCGCGGCCGCCCGGCTCAGGCTACCGTTGCCCGAGAACCCGCACAAGGGCGTGGCCTCGACGACCCGGGCTTTGCCATCCCCGCCCCGCCCGCGGTATCATCGCCCACTTGCCCCCCGCAAGGAGAACCGCCGTGGCCTCACCCGACGACCGCCGCTACAGCCAGACGCACGAGTGGTACAAGCCCGAGGGCGAGCTCGTGACGGTCGGCATCTCCCAGTTCGCCGTCGATGAGCTGACCGACATCACCTTCCTCGAGATCCTCACCACCGAGGGCGAGATCGCCAAGGGCGAGACCTTCGGCGAGATCGAGTCGGTCAAGACCACCAGCGAGCTCTACAGCGCCCTCGACGGCGAGGTGGTCGAGGCCAACCAGCAGGCCATCGAGAACCCGGCTTTGCTCAACGAAGACCCCTACGACAAGGGCTGGCTCATCAAGCTCCGCCCCAGCGACCCGGCTCAGCTCGACGCCCTCATGACCGCCGAGCAATACGACCAGCAGCAGAGCTGAAGCGAAACTGCGGGATGCGGAATGCAGGCACGCGGCGCTTTACCGTTGCCCGGGCAATCCCGCCCTTCGCTCGCGGACTCGCTCAGGACGGGCGTTAACCGAGGGGCAAAGCACTGCACGACGGGTGGGTCCGTCCTTCCGGTTTCTGCATTCTGAATTCTGAGTTCTGAATTCTGAATTCTCAAACCCCTCCGACTTTCCCAAACCCCCTCATCAAAAACCCGCCCGCGCGCCCCTTGGCCCTTGCGCCGCCGGGTGTTACCATTGACTGACTCGGCGGCGGGCCCGTGGGACGGGGGCAACTGGAACCAAGCGATGATCGTCGACGTTCACACGCGTGTCTTCACCTCCACCGACCAGCTCGGCGGCGCGGCCGAGCGTTTGCGCCGCGGCCGGGGTGAGCCGTGGCGCCGCGTCACCGCCACGGCCGAGGACCATGACCGGGCCATGGCGCGGGTCGATGCCGCGCTGATCCTCGGGTTCGAGTCGCGGCTGCTCGGCGCCAGCATCAGCCACGAGCAGGTCGCCCAGTGCGTCCAGCGCAACCCGCGGCGCTACCTCGGCTTCGCCGGCATCGACCCCACCGCCGGCGACCCGGTCGCCAGCCTTGAGCGCGCCCGCGCCCTGGGCATGGCGGGCGTGACGGTCAGCCCCGCCGCGGCCGGCTTCCACCCGACCGACACCCGCGCCATGGCCCTGTTCGAGGCCATGGAGCAGCACAACATCCCGCTGCTCGTCGACCCCGGCACCCGCTGGGCCCGCGAGGCCCGCATGGAGTTCGGCCAACCCCACCTGCTCGACGAGCTCGCCCGCAGCCTGCCCCGGCTCAAGATCGTCGTCGCCGGGCTCGGCCACCCGTTCATCGACCAGGGCCTGGCGCTGATCGCCAAGCACCCGACGGTCTTCGCCGACCTCTCCGAGCTCGTGCTCAGCCCCTGGCAGCTCTACAACACCCTCGTGCTGGCCCACCAGCAGCGCGTCACCGACCAACTGCTGTTCGGCAGCAACTTCCCCCTGGCCACGCCCGAGCAGGCCATCGTCACCATCTACAGCGTCAACACCTTCGTCCAGGGCACCCACCTGCCCACCGTCCCGCGCGAGCAACTCCGGTCCATCGTCGAGCGCGACGCCCTGCGCTGCCTCGGCCTCAGCGCCGGGCCCGCCACGGACGCCGGCAGCGCGAGCGTCGAAGCCCCGGCGAGCCTCCCGGCCGCGGGCGACGACCAGGCCCCCACCTCGGCGGAAGCCGACGAGACCGAGCCGGCCTCGCAAAGTTCCGTGTCGTCATAACCAGCGGCCCCGTCGCCTCATGCCCCTGCCGGGCGGGTGGAGCGAAGCGGCGGCGGTGCGCGCGTTGGCCGGCGCGGGAGGATGCCTATCAGGGCGACGGCGATGAGGGCCGCGACGCCGGGCTCGGGGATATAGGTTTCGTTCTGCCAGCCGGGGGTGAGGTGATAGGCGTGGGGCAGGCCCAGGAGCCGGCCCGTTTCGTCGGCCGGGCCGACCAGCAGCTTGTCCTGCGGCGCCTGGCCGTGGGGGGACCTGGGGCGGGAGATCGCCCAGCCCGTGGCGGGGTCGGCGGCGAGCTCGTGGTCGTAGCCGACGGGCGCGGCGCCGGGGGCGAGGGTGAGCAGGTCGAGGATGGTGGCGCTGTCGAAGCGGTCGCGCTGGGTGGCGTCGTGGAAGAGGTTGGCTCGGCCGGCGGCCAGCCCGGAGCCGGGGGCGAGGAGGATGAGGGTGCGTGAGGCGGCGGGGGTGGTGCCGGCGGTGGCGGCGGTGGCGGGGGCCAGCGGGGCCAGGGCGTTGGGGGCCAGGGTGAGTCGGCGCGGCGGGAGCGGGGCGTGGGAGGTCCAGAGCTCGGCGGGCCAGTCGGCGGCGGTGAAGAGGGTGACGGGGGCGTCGAGCTCCAGTTCGAGCAGGGCCAGCACGTCGCCGGCGCGGCCGGGGCCGGCGTCGACGATGGCCAACTCGACCGAGGCGGGCGAGACGGGCGAGGCGGTGATCTCGACGGCATCGGGCATGGGCCCGCCCAGCAGCAGCTCGCTGATGTAGGCGGCGCGCAGCGGTGAGGCCGAGGTCACGGCGAGGGTGAGCAAGGCCAAGGCGCGAAGGTGCAAGGCTCGGCACTCCCAGGCCCCGGAGCACGTGCTTGGCTCTCCCTCTCCGTCCCGGTGCGCAAAAGCGCACCACAGGCCACCGGCCCGCCACCACCGCGGGCCAGGCCGGGACGATCTTGGCCCAGGCCGGTCGCGCAGTTTACGTCAGGACGGGCGGGGGCGGCAATAGAGAATCGCCGGGATGTGGGTCGTGATTTTTCGAGTCTTGTGGCTGCCGGGCTTGCCTAGGGGGCGCCGGGCGGGCGCCGGGGGCGGGGGGCCGCAGAGGCGTCCGGAGCGGCGCAGGCGGAGCCGTCGGCTTGACGGCGCCAGACGCTTCGATTGTAATTCGGGTTATCGATTCGGCCCTGCCCCGAGGCGCCGTGCAGCATGCACCCGAGCCGGGTGCCCTTTTTGTGAAGGAGCCGGTAATGATCGATCCGAAGTGCGAGGCGGGATGTCCGTGGGCAAAGGGTGTGTCGCTGGCGGGTATTTGCATCCTGGGCCTCGCGATTCTGATCGCCCCCGCGAGCGTGTCGGCGCAGGTGCTGCGCACGTATCACCCGCTCTACATGCCCGATGAGGCATGGGAGTGGGTCGGTGACGACAACGCCTTCTGGAACCAGCCGGGGTCCTGGCAGGGCTGGGATCCGGCCGAGGTCCGGGACGAGCTGGACTTCGGCGGGCCGCCGGGGCCGATCGACAGCCCGGAGCCGCCGCCGGACGGCCCGATCCTGATCTTCGGCACCGAGGGCGGCTCGCCCAGCGTGGTCGACGCCACGACGCCCGGCCAGCAGCACTGGGGCGTTTGGGAGTTGCGGTTCGAGCAGCCCTACCTCCTCGAGGTCGAGACGGTCGAGGAGCCGGATCCGATGGACCCGACCGAGACGATCGAGGTCGAGTACGTTGACGTGCTGATCGACCTGGACAGTGACAGCGTTGAATATGAACTGCGTGGCAACACGCTGTTCATGGGCTCGGGCGGCATTCAGAACGTGTCGGGGGCGTTCCAGGTCATTCGCAATGACATCTGGCTGTACGACGACATGCCGATCGAGGGCGGCGTGGGCCTGATGCTGCCGCAGATCGGCGCGAGGATCGACCTGGACACGCAGACGTTGACGGTGACGAACTGGGTGAACGTAACCGGCCCGGTGATCGAGGGCCCCGGGGACGTGATGGTTGGCGACGGTGCCTTGGGGGGCAATCTCTACCTCAACCAGAATCAGGCCTTCACCGGCCAGTTGATCCTCAACAACGGGCGGGTGGTCATCGGCAACGAGGAGTCGCTCGGCCAGAACCCCACCGTTCTGGTCACTGGCGGCGCCGGGGCGATCAACCGCATCTCCGGCCTGCACGGCGAGCCGCTGACGCTGGACTACGACTTCGACCTGGAGGCGCAATTGGCCATCGGCGGGGCGTTTCGGCCGGAGGAGTACACGGCCATATCATACGACCCGGCGTTCCTGGCCACCGGCTATCCGGGCTTCGGGTCGCTGGGGGGCAACATCACGCTCGAGGGGGAGATTCGGCTGGTTGACGGCAACTGGGGCCTGACCGCCGAGGGCGGCGTCATCGCCACGCACACCGGCGAGGTCGACGCCGACGTCCATGCCTTCACTGCGAGGAGCCTGTCCGGGTCGCTGCTGCGGCTGGATGGGACGATTCATGGCTCGGGCGGCACGGTCGACACCTGGAGCAACATTAGCTTGGTCAAGGAGGGCACCGGCCGGGCGGTGCTCGGCAGCGCCAACCTCTTCACGGGCGACGTGCTGCTGCGGGCCGGGACGGTCGATCTGGAGCACGTCGACGCTTTCGGCGGCGCCCAGCGGGTGATCGTCGACCACGTGCTGGCCGGGCAGCAGGCGACGATCCGCGCCATCGGCACGCCGTTCGACCTTCAGCAGGAGGTTCACCTGCATGGCCGGCTGGTCGTCGGCACCCGGCACCCGGTGACGTTCCTCTCGCCGATCACCGCCGACGCCAACGCGGCGCTGGAAATCAACTCGATCGCCCCGTCGATCATCACCGAGACCGCGACGATCACGCTCAACGACACGCTGACCATCGGTGGGAACACCGACCTGGAGATCCACGCCGACATTTCGGGGACCGGCGGCCTGACCAAGCAGCACAACAACACGCTCTGGCTGTTCGGCGAGGGGACGAACACCGGCGACAACACGTTCGTCAACGGCCTGGTGCGCTTCAACGCCGCCACGGGCGCGTCACTCGGCGGGGACACGACGGTCTCGCGAACGCTGGTGGAGCTGCCCGAGGGCACGTCGCTCGGCGGCGCGGTGACGCTGGGCACAGAGGGTCAGCTGCGCGGCGGCGGTGAGCTCGCCGGCACGTTGACGGTCAACAACCGCGGCAACGTCCGGCCGCAGAATCTCGACGGCTCGGTGGGCACCTTGAACGTCGGCGGCGACGCCAGCTTCGCCAACGGCAGCGAGGCGACTTTTGCGCTGGGCCCGGCGGGCACGAGCGACCGGATCGAGGTGGTGGGCGATGTGGACGTCACGCCGGGCGCGACGTTTTTCGTGGTCCGCGCCGCGGGATCGTTCATCGGCGACGGGGCGCAGTACACGCTGATGACGGCCAACGACATGATCCCCGCGGCGGCGACGCTGCCGGAGACGTTGGTGGACAACACGCAGATCGCCCCGCTTTTCCTGAGCTTCGAGCTCGACGCGGACGCGTGGGACAACGACAACGCCCTGGTGGTTGTGGCCCAGCGCAACCCGTTCGACGACCCGGACCTGGTGCGCGGAAGAAGCAACCGTTCGTTCGCCCAGATCCTGGACCAGCTCGTCGCGGCCGACGAAATCGGCGACCTGGTCGGGGCGATCGACGCGGCGTCGATCGATGCCGACACGTTCAACGCGGCGCTGCGTGCGGAGAACCCGGTGATCTACACGGCGGCGGCGGCCAGCGCGATGCAGGTCAGCCGGGGCTTCCACGGCGAGGTGCACGACCAGTCGCGGACGGCGCGGCTGGGTCGGCGGTATGCCGGATACGACCGTTTCGGCCCGATCGGGTCGAACGAGAACCGGCCGGTGTTCGCCGTGGCCTCGACGGAGGCGGTGCAGTTCGCGCAGGCGGACGACTGGCTGGGCGGTTGGCGCGACGACCGGTACGAGTACGGGCGGATGGACCGGGGCCTCGGCCGGCTGCCGGAGGATCCGCTGGACCATCCGTTCAACGCGTGGGTGGCGGCCTACGGGCTGTTCGACCGGATCGACTCGACGTCGGATCGCGTGGGCCTGAGCTCGCGCAGCGGCGGGGTGATGGTGGGGATGGACTACAGCCTGACGCGGTCGCTGTTCGTGGGGGTCAGCGCCGGGTACACGCGGACGGACATCGACTTTCGCGAAGGCCGGGGCGACGGCGACATCGAGACCTTCCGGGTCGGGCCCTACGCCAGCGCGACGATGGGGAGCCTGTTCATCGATGCTTCGGCGACGTGGGGCTACCACGACAATGACTACGAGCTCGTGGGCCTGAACAACGCCACGACCGAGGCCGACTTCAACGCCCAGGACATCACGGTCCACGTGACGGGCGGCTACCGCCACCAGCTCGACAACCGGCAGACGTACCTGATTCCGACGGCGGCGGCGACCTACATGCACTACCGTCGCGACAGCTTCGAGGAGCAGGGGGGCCTGGGCGACAAGCGCTTCTCCAGCCAGACGGTCGATTCGCTGGAATCGACGCTGGGCGTTCGCATCGAGCATCACATCGTCACGGATGGCCCCCGCGTGGTGCCCAACGCGTTCCTGGGCTGGTCGTACGAGTTCCTGGGCGACGACAACGACGTGAATTTCCAGTTTGTGGGCACGCCCGGGTCGTTCACGGTCGCCGGGCCGAGCCCCGACCGCAGCTCGATCCGCACCGGCCTGGGGATGAATGCCGTGATCTCGCGGACGATGACCGGCTTTTTGCAGTATGACGGGCGGTTCTCGTCCAACGAGAGCACGCACGCGATCACCGGCGGCATCGGCATCCAGTTCTGAGCCGACGACAACCCTATCGCCGACCATGACAAGCCCCCGCCCGATCGGGCGGGGGCTTGTCATGGTCGGCGATAGGGTTGTCGTCGGCTCAGAACTGGATGCCGATGCCGCCGGTGATCGCGTGCGTGCTCTCGTTGGACGAGAACCGCCCGTCATACTGCAAAAAGCCGGTCATCGTCCGCGAGATCACGGCATTCATCCCCAGGCCGGTGCGGATCGAGCTGCGGTCGGGGCTCGGCCCGGCGACCGTGAACGACCCGGGCGTGCCCACAAACTGGAAATTCACGTCGTTGTCGTCGCCCAGGAACTCGTACGACCAGCCCAGGAACGCGTTGGGCACCACGCGGGGGCCATCCGTGACGATGTGATGCTCGATGCGAACGCCCAGCGTCGATTCCAGCGAATCGACCGTCTGGCTGGAGAAGCGCTTGTCGCCCAGGCCCCCCTGCTCCTCGAAGCTGTCGCGACGGTAGTGCATGTAGGTCGCCGCCGCCGTCGGAATCAGGTACGTCTGCCGGTTGTCGAGCTGGTGGCGGTAGCCGCCCGTCACGTGGACCGTGATGTCCTGGGCGTTGAAGTCGGCCTCGGTCGTGGCGTTGTTCAGGCCCACGAGCTCGTAGTCATTGTCGTGGTAGCCCCACGTCGCCGAAGCATCGATGAACAGGCTCCCCATCGTCGCGCTGGCGTAGGGCCCGACCCGGAAGGTCTCGATGTCGCCGTCGCCCCGGCCTTCGCGAAAGTCGATGTCCGTCCGCGTGTACCCGGCGCTGACCCCCACGAACAGCGACCGCGTCAGGCTGTAGTCCATCCCCACCATCACCCCGCCGCTGCGCGAGCTCAGGCCCACGCGATCCGACGTCGAGTCGATCCGGTCGAACAGCCCGTAGGCCGCCACCCACGCGTTGAACGGATGGTCCAGCGGATCCTCCGGCAGCCGGCCGAGGCCCCGGTCCATCCGCCCGTACTCGTACCGGTCGTCGCGCCAACCGCCCAGCCAGTCGTCCGCCTGCGCGAACTGCACCGCCTCCGTCGAGGCCACGGCGAACACCGGCCGGTTCTCGTTCGACCCGATCGGGCCGAAACGGTCGTATCCGGCATACCGCCGACCCAGCCGCGCCGTCCGCGACTGGTCGTGCACCTCGCCGTGGAAGCCCCGGCTGACCTGCATCGCGCTGGCCGCCGCCGCCGTGTAGATCACCGGGTTCTCCGCACGCAGCGCCGCGTTGAACGTGTCGGCATCGATCGACGCCGCGTCGATCGCCCCGACCAGGTCGCCGATTTCGTCGGCCGCGACGAGCTGGTCCAGGATCTGGGCGAACGAACGGTTGCTTCTTCCGCGCACCAGGTCCGGGTCGTCGAACGGGTTGCGCTGGGCCACAACCACCAGGGCGTTGTCGTTGTCCCACGCGTCCGCGTCGAGCTCGAAGCTCAGGAAAAGCGGGGCGATCTGCGTGTTGTCCACCAACGTCTCCGGCAGCGTCGCCGCCGCGGGGATCATGTCGTTGGCCGTCATCAGCGTGTACTGCGCCCCGTCGCCGATGAACGATCCCGCGGCGCGGACCACGAAAAACGTCGCGCCCGGCGTGACGTCCACATCGCCCACCACCTCGATCCGGTCGCTCGTGCCCGCCGGGCCCAGCGCAAAAGTCGCCTCGCTGCCGTTGGCGAAGCTGGCGTCGCCGCCGACGTTCAAGGTGCCCACCGAGCCGTCGAGATTCTGCGGCCGGACGTTGCCGCGGTTGTTGACCGTCAACGTGCCGGCGAGCTCACCGCCGCCGCGCAGCTGACCCTCTGTGCCCAGCGTCACCGCGCCGCCGAGCGACGTGCCCTCGGGCAGCTCCACCAGCGTTCGCGAGACCGTCGTGTCCCCGCCGAGTGACGCGCCCGTGGCGGCGTTGAAGCGCACCAGGCCGTTGACGAACGTGTTGTCGCCGGTGTTCGTCCCCTCGCCGAACAGCCAGAGCGTGTTGTTGTGCTGCTTGGTCAGGCCGCCGGTCCCCGAAATGTCGGCGTGGATCTCCAGGTCGGTGTTCCCACCGATGGTCAGCGTGTCGTTGAGCGTGATCGTCGCGGTCTCGGTGATGATCGACGGGGCGATCGAGTTGATTTCCAGCGCCGCGTTGGCGTCGGCGGTGATCGGCGAGAGGAACGTCACCGGGTGCCGGGTGCCGACGACCAGCCGGCCATGCAGGTGAACCTCCTGCTGAAGGTCGAACGGCGTGCCGATGGCGCGGATCGTCGCCTGCTGCCCGGCCAGCACGTGGTCGACGATCACCCGCTGGGCGCCGCCGAAAGCGTCGACGTGCTCCAGATCGACCGTCCCGGCCCGCAGCAGCACGTCGCCCGTGAAGAGGTTGGCGCTGCCGAGCACCGCCCGGCCGGTGCCCTCCTTGACCAAGCTAATGTTGCTCCAGGTGTCGACCGTGCCGCCCGAGCCATGAATCGTCCCATCCAGCCGCAGCAGCGACCCGGACAGGCTCCTCGCAGTGAAGGCATGGACGTCGGCGTCGACCTCGCCGGTGTGCGTGGCGATGACGCCGCCCTCGGCGGTCAGGCCCCAGTTGCCGTCAACCAGCCGAATCTCCCCCTCGAGCGTGATGTTGCCCCCCAGCGACCCGAAGCCCGGATAGCCGGTGGCCAGGAACGCCGGGTCGTATGATATGGCCGTGTACTCCTCCGGCCGAAACGCCCCGCCGATGGCCAATTGCGCCTCCAGGTCGAAGTCGTAGTCCAGCGTCAGCGGCTCGCCGTGCAGGCCGGAGATGCGGTTGATCGCCCCGGCGCCGCCAGTGACCAGAACGGTGGGGTTCTGGCCGAGCGACTCCTCGTTGCCGATGACCACCCGCCCGTTGTTGAGGATCAACTGGCCGGTGAAGGCCTGATTCTGGTTGAGGTAGAGATTGCCCCCCAAGGCACCGTCGCCAACCATCACGTCCCCGGGGCCCTCGATCACCGGGCCGGTTACGTTCACCCAGTTCGTCACCGTCAACGTCTGCGTGTCCAGGTCGATCCTCGCGCCGATCTGCGGCAGCATCAGGCCCACGCCGCCCTCGATCGGCATGTCGTCGTACAGCCAGATGTCATTGCGAATGACCTGGAACGCCCCCGACACGTTCTGAATGCCGCCCGAGCCCATGAACAGCGTGTTGCCACGCAGTTCATATTCAACGCTGTCACTGTCCAGGTCGATCAGCACGTCAACGTACTCGACCTCGATCGTCTCGGTCGGGTCCATCGGATCCGGCTCCTCGACCGTCTCGACCTCGAGGAGGTAGGGCTGCTCGAACCGCAACTCCCAAACGCCCCAGTGCTGCTGGCCGGGCGTCGTGGCGTCGACCACGCTGGGCGAGCCGCCCTCGGTGCCGAAGATCAGGATCGGGCCGTCCGGCGGCGGCTCCGGGCTGTCGATCGGCCCCGGCGGCCCGCCGAAGTCCAGCTCGTCCCGGACCTCGGCCGGATCCCAGCCCTGCCAGGACCCCGGCTGGTTCCAGAAGGCGTTGTCGTCACCGACCCACTCCCATGCCTCATCGGGCATGTAGAGCGGGTGATACGTGCGCAGCACCTGCGCCGACACGCTCGCGGGGGCGATCAGAATCGCGAGGCCCAGGATGCAAATACCCGCCAGCGACACACCCTTTGCCCACGGACATCCCGCCTCGCACTTCGGATCGATCATTACCGGCTCCTTCACAAAAAGGGCACCCGGCTCGGGTGCATGCTGCACGGCGCCTCGGGGCAGGGCCGAATCGATAACCCGAATTACAATCGAAGCGTCTGGCGCCGTCAAGCCGACGGCTCCGCCTGCGCCGCTCCGGACGCCTCTGCGGCCCCCCGCCCCCGGCGCCCGCCCGGCGCCCCCTAGGCAAGCCCGGCAGCCACAAGACTCGAAAAATCACGACCCACATCCCGGCGATTCTCTATTGCCGCCCCCGCCCGTCCTGACGTAAACTGCGCGACCGGCCTGGGCCAAGATCGTCCCGGCCTGGCCCGCGGTGGTGGCGGGCCGGTGGCCTGTGGTGCGCTTTTGCGCACCGGGACGGAGAGGGAGAGCCAAGCACGTGCTCCGGGGCCTGGGAGTGCCGAGCCTTGCACCTTCGCGCCTTGGCCTTGCTCACCCTCGCCGTGACCTCGGCCTCACCGCTGCGCGCCGCCTACATCAGCGAGCTGCTGCTGGGCGGGCCCATGCCCGATGCCGTCGAGATCACCGCCTCGCCCGTCTCGCCCGCCTCGGTCGAGTTGGCCATCGTCGACGCCGGCCCCGGCCGCGCCGGCGACGTGCTGGCCCTGCTCGAACTGGAGCTCGACGCCCCCGTCACCCTCTTCACCGCCGCCGACTGGCCCGCCGAGCTCTGGACCTCCCACGCCCCGCTCCCGCCGCGCCGACTCACCCTGGCCCCCAACGCCCTGGCCCCGCTGGCCCCCGCCACCGCCGCCACCGCCGGCACCACCCCCGCCGCCTCACGCACCCTCATCCTCCTCGCCCCCGGCTCCGGGCTGGCCGCCGGCCGAGCCAACCTCTTCCACGACGCCACCCAGCGCGACCGCTTCGACAGCGCCACCATCCTCGACCTGCTCACCCTCGCCCCCGGCGCCGCGCCCGTCGGCTACGACCACGAGCTCGCCGCCGACCCCGCCACGGGCTGGGCGATCTCCCGCCCCAGGTCCCCCCACGGCCAGGCGCCGCAGGACAAGCTGCTGGTCGGCCCGGCCGACGAAACGGGCCGGCTCCTGGGCCTGCCCCACGCCTATCACCTCACCCCCGGCTGGCAGAACGAAACCTATATCCCCGAGCCCGGCGTCGCGGCCCTCATCGCCGTCGCCCTGATAGGCATCCTCCCGCGCCGGCCAACGCGCGCACCGCCGCCGCTTCGCTCCACCCGCCCGGCAGGGGCATGAGGCGACGGGGCCGCTGGTTATGACGACACGGAACTTTGCGAGGCCGGCTCGGTCTCGTCGGCTTCCGCCGAGGTGGGGGCCTGGTCGTCGCCCGCGGCCGGGAGGCTCGCCGGGGCTTCGACGCTCGCGCTGCCGGCGTCCGTGGCGGGCCCGGCGCTGAGGCCGAGGCAGCGCAGGGCGTCGCGCTCGACGATGGACCGGAGTTGCTCGCGCGGGACGGTGGGCAGGTGGGTGCCCTGGACGAAGGTGTTGACGCTGTAGATGGTGACGATGGCCTGCTCGGGCGTGGCCAGGGGGAAGTTGCTGCCGAACAGCAGTTGGTCGGTGACGCGCTGCTGGTGGGCCAGCACGAGGGTGTTGTAGAGCTGCCAGGGGCTGAGCACGAGCTCGGAGAGGTCGGCGAAGACCGTCGGGTGCTTGGCGATCAGCGCCAGGCCCTGGTCGATGAACGGGTGGCCGAGCCCGGCGACGACGATCTTGAGCCGGGGCAGGCTGCGGGCGAGCTCGTCGAGCAGGTGGGGTTGGCCGAACTCCATGCGGGCCTCGCGGGCCCAGCGGGTGCCGGGGTCGACGAGCAGCGGGATGTTGTGCTGCTCCATGGCCTCGAACAGGGCCATGGCGCGGGTGTCGGTCGGGTGGAAGCCGGCCGCGGCGGGGCTGACCGTCACGCCCGCCATGCCCAGGGCGCGGGCGCGCTCAAGGCTGGCGACCGGGTCGCCGGCGGTGGGGTCGATGCCGGCGAAGCCGAGGTAGCGCCGCGGGTTGCGCTGGACGCACTGGGCGACCTGCTCGTGGCTGATGCTGGCGCCGAGCAGCCGCGACTCGAACCCGAGGATCAGCGCGGCATCGACCCGCGCCATGGCCCGGTCATGGTCCTCGGCCGTGGCGGTGACGCGGCGCCACGGCTCACCCCGGCCGCGGCGCAAACGCTCGGCCGCGCCGCCGAGCTGGTCGGTGGAGGTGAAGACACGCGTGTGAACGTCGACGATCATCGCTTGGTTCCAGTTGCCCCCGTCCCACGGGCCCGCCGCCGAGTCAGTCAATGGTAACACCCGGCGGCGCAAGGGCCAAGGGGCGCGCGGGCGGGTTTTTGATGAGGGGGTTTGGGAAAGTCGGAGGGGTTTGAGAATTCAGAATTCAGAACTCAGAATTCAGAATGCAGAAACCGGAAGGACGGACCCACCCGTCGTGCAGTGCTTTGCCCCTCGGTTAACGCCCGTCCTGAGCGAGTCCGCGAGCGAAGGGCGGGATTGCCCGGGCAACGGTAAAGCGCCGCGTGCCTGCATTCCGCATCCCGCAGTTTCGCTTCAGCTCTGCTGCTGGTCGTATTGCTCGGCGGTCATGAGGGCGTCGAGCTGAGCCGGGTCGCTGGGGCGGAGCTTGATGAGCCAGCCCTTGTCGTAGGGGTCTTCGTTGAGCAAAGCCGGGTTCTCGATGGCCTGCTGGTTGGCCTCGACCACCTCGCCGTCGAGGGCGCTGTAGAGCTCGCTGGTGGTCTTGACCGACTCGATCTCGCCGAAGGTCTCGCCCTTGGCGATCTCGCCCTCGGTGGTGAGGATCTCGAGGAAGGTGATGTCGGTCAGCTCATCGACGGCGAACTGGGAGATGCCGACCGTCACGAGCTCGCCCTCGGGCTTGTACCACTCGTGCGTCTGGCTGTAGCGGCGGTCGTCGGGTGAGGCCACGGCGGTTCTCCTTGCGGGGGGCAAGTGGGCGATGATACCGCGGGCGGGGCGGGGATGGCAAAGCCCGGGTCGTCGAGGCCACGCCCTTGTGCGGGTTCTCGGGCAACGGTAGCCTGAGCCGGGCGGCCGCGGTGGCCCGGCCTCCACGGGAGCCGTTGCTTGGACGAACTGCCGGCCATCGAGCACCGCGTGTTCATCGCCGCGCCGCCGGATGTCGTGTACCGCACGCTCACCACGGCCGCGGGCTGGGACGGCTGGTTCACCCAGGGCACGGTCCTCCACGCGCAGCCCGGTGGCCGCTTTGACCTGCGGTGGCGCGGCAGCGGGCCGTACGGCGTCGATGCCGAGGACCACGCGACCGTCCGCGAGGTCGTGCCCGACGAACGCTTCGCATTCCAGTGGAACGCCGGCAGCGCGGGCGGCCCGACGCTGGTGACGATCGAGCTGGCGGCGGAAGCCGACGGGACGCGACTGACGTTGACCGACGGCGGGCACACGCCCGATCAGGCCGGGCTCAACCTCTTCGCCGAGTGCAGCGTCGGCTGGGGCGAGGCCCTGACGCTGCTGAAGTTCTACCTCGAGCACGGCCTGACGTATCGCTCGGCCTCGCAGGCGGCCCGACCCTGATCGCCGTTCCGGGGCTTACGTCGTGTAGTCGGCGTTGATCGCGATGTATTGCCGCGACAGGTCGCAGCCGAGCCAGTCAACGTCGGCCTCGCCGCGGTTGAGCGTGAGCGTGAAGGTCACCTCGCGCTTGTGCATCAGCCGGTTCAGCTTGCGCAGATCGGTGCGGGTCAGCGATGTCGGCGTGCCGGCGTCGTAGACGCAGACGCCGTCCGCGCCACCGATGTGCAGCGACATGCGGCCGGGGTTGATCGCCGCCCCGCTGTAGCCGGCGGCGGTGACGATCCGGCCCCAGTTGGGGTCGGCCCCGTGCACGGCCGTCTTGACCAGCGGCGAGTCGACGATCGCCTTGCCCACGCGATCCGCCTCTCGCTGCGAGCGCGCCCGGCGGACCTCGACGCGGAAGATGCGCGTCGCCCCCTCGCCGTCGGCGACGATCTGGT
>SLDI01000553.1:0-15189 GCA_007125385.1 Phycisphaeraceae bacterium
ACATGTCCGCGCGGGGGGGGAGGGGGTGCGGGGTGGTTGGCGGTAACCTTTTGCGGGCGGGCGTGTTGGGTTCGGCAGGGCGGTGTCCGCAGAGTGACCGGCGGACGTCCGGGGATGGGCCATTGGGGGGAGTGGTGTGGTGGGGTCCATACCCGGGGGCGATGCGTCGCGATTGTGCGCGCAGGGTCGGCCCTCGCGGAGGGAGAAGGGGCGGAATCGGTCAACTCGAGTACGCTATCCTGAACCCCCATGAAATACGACTTCAACGCCATCGAGCAGCGCTGGCAAGCCCACTGGGCCCAGCACTCCACCTTCGCCACGCCCAACCCCGGCGAGACCGGCTTCGACGCGGACAGGCCCAAGTTCTACATCCTCGACATGTTCCCCTACCCCTCCGGTGTCGGCCTGCACGTGGGCCACCCGCTGGGCTACATCGCCACCGACATTGCCGCCCGGTACCAGCGCATGCGCGGCTACAACGTGCTCCACCCGATGGGCTTCGACGCCTTCGGCCTGCCCGCCGAGCAGTACGCCGTCGAAACCGGCGTCCACCCACGCGAAACGACCCAGCAAAACATCGACAACATGCTCCGCCAGCTCAAGCGCCTCGGCCTGGGCTACGACTGGCACCGCGCCTTCGCCACCACCGACCCCGGCTACTACAAGTGGACACAGTGGATCTTCCTCCAGCTCTACAACTCATGGTTCAACCCCTGGCGCGACATGGCCCGGCCCATCGACGAGGTCGAGCAACTCCTCGAAGCAGGCGACCTGGACGTCGGCCCCGACGGGGACCTCGTCGACCCCGGCGCGATGTCCGGCATGGAGCCGATCACCGGCAACGCCCCGTTCACGCGGCGCTGGCAGGAGCTCACCCCCGAGCAGCAGCGCCGCCTGCTCGATGAATACCGCCTGGCCTACCTCGACGAGGTGCCGGTCAACTGGTGCCCGGCCCTGGGCACCGTGCTCGCCAACGAGGAGGTCACCGCCGACGGCCGCAGCGAGCGAGGCAACCACCCGGTCTACCAGCGCCCCCTGCGCCAGTGGATGCTGCGCATCACCGCCTACGCCGAGCGCCTCATCGACGACCTGGACCTGGTCGACTGGCCCGAGCCGATCAGGCTCATGCAGCGCAACTGGATCGGCCGCAGCGAGGGGGCGCACGTCGAGTTCCCGCTCGATGAGCCGACCCCCGGCGATGAGCCGGACACCATCGGCGTGTTCACCACGCGGCCGGACACGCTCTTCGGCGCCACCTACATGGTGCTGGCCCCCGAGCATCCGCTGGTGCCGGTCATCACGACGGGCGAGCGGTTCGAGGCCGTCAACGCCTACGTCAACGCCGCCGGCCAGCGCAGCGACCTGGAGCGGCAGAGCGAGGCCCGCGAGAAGACCGGCGTGTTCACCGGCGCCTACGCGATCAACCCCGTCAACGACGAGCGCATCCCCATCTGGGTGGCCGACTACGTCATGATGGGCTACGGCACCGGCGCGATCATGGCGGTGCCCGCCCACGACGATCGCGACTTCGAGTTCGCCAGCAGGTTCGACCTGCCCATCCGGGCCGTGGTCGAGCCCACCGACGACTGGCTGCGCGCCAATGCCCCGGACGGCGCGAACAGCAGCGACGTCGCGTCGCTGCGCCAGGCCTACCTCACGGGCGCCGGCGCGTTCAACCGCGCCTACACCGGCGTCGGGCGCAACGTCAACTCCGCCAACGACGAGATCAGCCTCGACGGCCAAACCACCGACGAAGCCAAGGCCAACATCACAAGCTGGCTCCACCGCAAAGCCCTGGGCGAGCCCCGCACGCAGTACAAGCTGCGCGACTGGCTCTTCTCACGCCAACGCTACTGGGGCGAGCCCTTCCCCATCCTCCACGGGCCTGATGGTGAGATCGTCGCACTTGACGAGAGCGAGCTGCCCGTCGAGCTGCCCGAGATGGCCGACTTCGCCCCCGAGCCCAGCGACGACCCGGACGCCCCGCCGCGTCCGCCGCTGGCGCGGGCGC
This sequence comes from Phycisphaeraceae bacterium, assembly GCA_007125385.1. Taxonomy (GTDB): domain Bacteria; phylum Planctomycetota; class Phycisphaerae; order Phycisphaerales; family Phycisphaeraceae; genus SKPT01. Next base: position 2,012 of record SLDI01000553.1, read on the forward strand.
CCGAGTCGTGGCGCTTCGTCGAACGCGACGGCGTCAAGTACGAGCGCGAGCTCAACACCATGCCCCAGTGGGCCGGCTCATGCTGGTACTACCTGCGCTTCTGCGACCCGCACAACAGCGAGCGCTTCGTCGGTGAAAAGGCCGAGCACTACTGGATGGCCAGCGCGATGCCGGGCGAGGAGCAGGAAGAAGATGAGCCGCCGGCGCGGCGCAACTGGCTCGACCCCGCGCCCTCCGGCGGCGTGGACCTCTACGTCGGCGGCGTCGAGCATGCCGTGCTCCACCTGCTCTACGCCCGCTTCTGGCACAAGGTCCTCTACGACCTCGGCCACGTCTCCACGCCCGAGCCCTTCGGCAAGCTCTTCAACCAGGGCTACATCCAGGCCTACTGCTACCGCGACCAGCGCGGCATCGCGGTAAACGCCGACGAGGTCGTCGACCAGGATGGCAACCCGGCAAGCGAAGTGCAGGATCAGCCCAATCGCAAGTTCTTCCACGACGGCCAGCCGGTGACGCAAGAGTACGGCAAGATGGGCAAGAGCCTCAAGAACGCCGTCAACCCCGACGACATGTGCGACCAGTTCGGCGCCGACACGCTGCGGCTCTATGAGATGTACATGGGCCCGCTCGAAGCCTCCAAGCCCTGGGCGACGCGCGACGTCGTGGGCGTGCATCGCTTCCTGCATCGCGTGTGGCGCAACTTCGTCAACGAAGAGACCGGCGACACGTTGGTGACCGACGAGCCGCCTTCGCCCGAGCTTGAGCGCAAGATGCACCAGAGCATCGAGCGCGTCACCCGGCAGATGGAGTCGCTGGGCTTCAACGTCGCCATCGCGGCGATGATCGAGCTCAATAACGAGCTGGTGGCGATGGAGCGCATCCCGCGCGCCGTCGCCGAGACGCTCACGCGCCTGCTCGCCCCGTTCGCCCCCCACCTGGCGGAGGAGCTCTGGCAACGCCTCGGCCACGGCCCGAGCGTCGCCGACGCTGACTGGCCGGAGTATGACGAGGCCCTGCTCGCCGAGGACCAGCTCGAGCTGCCCGTGCAGATCAACGGCAAGGTGCGCGGCCGGATCACCGTCCCCGCGGACGCCGACGACGACGCCATCGAAGCCGCCGCCAAGGCCGACGACCGCATCGCCGGCGAGCTGGAAGGCAAGACGCTGCGCAAGGTGATCGTCGTCAAAGGCCGACTCGTCAACCTCGTGGTGGGTTGACGCGGCCATCCGACCCCCCTCCCTCCGGGAGGGGCAGGGGGAGGGTGTCACCTGCCACCATGCGTCCACGTCACGCCGCATCGTCAACCGCAACGCGGCAGACCGGAAACGGTCACCCAAGCCAGTCGGAGACACCCTCCCCCAACCCCTCCCGGAGGGAGGGGGGCCGTACACCCCTGACCCTCTCCGCGCCCCCCGCGCTCTCCGCGGCCTCCGCGAGAACCCACCCCCGCTATACTCTCAGGCTCGACACGAAAGGACCCCCCATGCAGAGCGTCATCCGCGGCAAGGCCTACGTCCTCGGCGACGACGTCGACACCGACCAGATCATCCCCGCCGAGTACCTCTCCTACAACCCCGCCGACCCCGAGGAACGCAAGTACTTCGGCATGTACGCGATGTCCGGCGTGCCCGCGGGCCAGGCGGGCCTGCCCGAGGGCAACACCCGCTTCGTGCCCGAGGGTGAGTTCAAGACCGACTACCGCATCGTCATCGGCGGGCGGAACTTCGGCTGCGGCTCATCGCGCGAGCACGCGCCGCTGGCCATCGCCGAGGCCGGCGCGACCGTCGTCGTCGCCGAGTTCTACGCCCGCATCTTCTACCGCAACTGCGTCAACGGCGGCTACCTGCTGCCGTGCGAAGCCACCACCCGCCTCGTCGACGAGATCGCCACCGACCACGACGTGGAGGTGGACATCGAAAACGGCAGGCTCACCAACCACAGCACCGGCAAGACCTACGAGCTCAAGCCCCTAGGCGACGTCAAGCCCATCATCGAAGCCGGCGGCGTCTTCGACTACGCGCGCAAAAGCGGGATGGTGTGAGCGTGACCCGCCGCTCGCGGCTTCGCGAGACCTTGGGAACAGGCATGGCGTACAACTCGGTCGAAAAGCTTGCGGATTCGGTCAGGCGGCTGAATGACGCCGAGTTCGCCGCTTTCCGCGATTGGTTCGATCGCTACGCGGCAGTGCGATGGGATGAGCAGATCGAACGTGACGCGCGGGAAGGTCGGTTGGATGATCTCGCGGATCAGGCGCGCCGGAGCCGGCCATGAAGACCGTCTACGACCCCCACACCGATACGCTGACGATCCAGCTCGCCGACGCGCCCGTCGCCGAGAGCGATGAGGACAAGCCGGGTGTGATCCTCGACTACGACGAGCACGGCAACCTCGTGCGCATCGAAATCCTCGACGCCTCGACGCGCATCGCCGACACACGCCACATGGATTTCGAGATCGCGGCATAATCAACGCCCGTCCTGAGCGAGCCGGCGAGTGGCGGGGCGAGCGAAGGGCGGGATTTCCGCCCCTTCACCCCCCATCCGCTACAATAGCGGTTTGATCTCCCCCCAAAGCTGCATTCCCATGCCCGACACCACCACCATCCTCGACGCCGCCAGCCTCGCCGAGAAGCACGCCGCCGGCCTCTCCTGGGCCGACTACCTCGCCACCGGCAAGGACCAACAGCGCGCCGACTGGCAGGCCGTCTACGACCGCATCCGCCTCACCGACGCCCAGCGCAAGCTGCTCGGCTCATTCACCCGCCAGATCAACGCCATCTGCCTTTCGGGCATCTGGTGCGGCGACTGCGTCCAGCAGGGCCCGCTCATCCAGCGCATCGCCGAGGCCTGCCCCGCCCTGGACCTGCGCTGGCTCGACCGCGACGAGCACCCGGACCTCGCCCAGGCCGTGGCCATCAACGCCGGCCAGCGCGTGCCCGTGCTCATCCTCGCCGCCGAGGACCACGAGCTCGTCTCCTGGTTCGGCGACCGCACGCTGACCCGCTACCGCGCCCTGGCGCAAAAGCGGCTCGGCGGGGCCTGCCCCCTGCCCGGGGCCCCGGTGCCCCAGGGCGAGCTCGAGGCCACGCTCCAGGAATGGCTGGACGAGATCGAGCGCGTCCACCTGCTGCTGCGCCTGAGCACCCGGCTGCGCAAGCAGCACCAGGACTAGGCTCCGTCCGAAAAGTGGGTGCCACGGCTTGACCGCGAAGCGGCGAGCCGTGCGGCGGTCCGGCGATGCACGGCTTGCCCTTCGGGACAAGCCGTGGCACCCCCACTCCTGCGGTTTTCGGACGGAGCCCAGGCCCGGTCTGATGGCCGGCGACTCGGGGCGACCGCCCAGGCCGGGCTCAGGCTTCTCGGTGCGTGCCGGCCGCAGGGCCACGGTGCGCATCGGCACTGACAGGCTCCGCGGACTCCGCTTGTCAGTGGCCCCCCCCGCCACGCCTCCGGCATCCCACGCCGTAAACCCTGCTTGCTGGATGGGCAATCCTGACTCAAGCCATTTGTTTTACAGAACTTATTTCCGCACCCGACATTCGGTTCCGCGCCGGGTCGGCGGAGAATCGAACCGCACCGCTTGTCCGGCGTATGGCTGAGCGATACACTGTGCCGTCTTGGCCCGGGCCGGGCGGGCGGCGCGGCTGGAAGCTGGTGGGGTGTCGGGGGGGTGGCGGAGGGATGCGGCGTGTCCCGGGCAGGGGCCGGGGCGCGGCGACAGGTCCCGGTAGCCCCTGTTTGCGGATGGAGAGGTTGCCTCGTGGCTCGCAAGTCCTCGAAAACGTCCAAAAAGAAATCCACCCGGGCCCGGACCACGGGGGGGAAGTCGGCCAAGACGTCCACGACCGCCAGGAAGAAGAAATCCACGCGCAAGCCGGCCGAGTCGGCCGAGAGCGCCCAGGAGTCAAGGAAGACCACCGTGAGCAAGCAGCCCAAGCCCCAGGCCAAGCCCGCTAACGATGCCGTGGCCGGCAACGGCCAGGGCCAGCACCTGACCGACGACGACCTGCGCAAGGTCAAGACGGGCTTGACCAAGCGTGATCTGAAGAAGTTCCGCGACCTGCTGCTGGAGAAGCGTGCCGAGCTCGTCGGCGACGTCGAATCGCTCGAGACCGACGCCCGCAGCTTCGATGAGGGCATCTCCTACGAGCACATGGCCGACACCGGCACCGCCAGCTACGAGCAGGAGTTCACGCTCGGGCTCGTCGAGTCCGAGCGGCGGATGCTGCGCGAGATCGACGAGGCCCTGGACCGCATCGAGAAGGGCACCTACGGCGTGTGCATCGAGTCCGGCGAGCCCATCGGCCGCCCGCGCCTCGAGGCCAAGCCCTGGGCGAAGCACAGCATTGAAGTCGCCCGCGAACGCGAGAAGCGCGGCCTGGACAGCGGCTGAGCCGGCCGTTGCCCACCCCCCCTACAACCAGGCTCCCATGACCCAGATCGAGCAAGGCGGCAGGCAGGGCCAGGCGGAGCACGGCGTCACACGGCGCCGGGCCGGTGCCTCGCCGCCGGCCATCGTCTGCTTCATCGCGGTGGCGGTGCTGGTCGTGGGGCTGGACCTGGCGATCAAGTACGCCACCTTCGAGCGGGTCGCCGGGCAGCCGGTCGTGCTTGGCGAGGTCACGCCGCCCGAGCATGCGGTGCCGCTTCACCCGCCTGTGGAGGTCGTGCCCGGCGTGCTGAGCCTGCGCCTGACGACCAACCCCGGGGCGGTGTTCGGCATGTGGTCCGGGCAGCGCTGGCTGTTCATCACCGTCTCCATCATCGCCGTGGTGATCCTGCTGCGCCTGTTCTGGCGCAGCGACGCGAGCGCCTGGCCCTACCATCTGGGTCTGGCGCTGGTTCTCGGCGGGGCCCTGGGCAACCTCTACGACCGGCTGCGCTACGCCGTCGTGCGTGACATGTTCTGGCTCTTCCCCGAGGCGGGCATCTGGCCGTGGATCTTCAACCTCGCCGACGCCGCGCTGATGGTGGGGGTGACGCTGGTGGTGGTCATGATCTACCTGCGCGAGCGGCAGGTTCGCCAGCAGCAAGCACAAGCGCCTGAAACAGACCGCGCGTGAGGCCGGCCGGGGCGTCGGGCCCCGTCGTGCGCTCCGGGTGCCACTGCACGCCGAGGTAGAACCCCCGGGCGGGGTCATGCACCGCCTCGATCACGCCATCGGGGGCGACGGCCGCGACGCGCAGGCGGCCGGGCTCGGCGATCGCCTGGTGATGCGAGGAGACGACCTGCCCCGGCCGGGCGTGGCCGAGCGGCCAGTCGACCGGCTCGACGCGGTGCAGGCGGTCACCCTGGTGAGCGCGGGCGGCCGCATCGCCCAGCGTCTCGGGCATGTGCTGGTCCAGTCGGCCCCCGGCGTGCAGGGCCATCATCTGGCAGCCCAGGCAGATCCCGAGCACGGGCGTCTCGGGGCGCAGATCCAGCGCCGCCAGCAGGGCCGACTCGAAATGCTGCCGCGCCGGTGCCAGGCGGTTGGCGGCCGGGTGCGTCGGCTCGCCGTACGGCTCGGTGAGCGGGTCGGCCCCGCCGGTCAGCAGCAGGCCGTCGCACGTCTCGAGGTAGGCATCGATGAGCTCGGGGAGCTGGGCGAGCATCAGCGGCACGCCGCCGGCGTCGGCGACGGCCTGGGCGTAGGCGCTGCCGAGGCTGTACGTCGCGGGCTTGTCCTTGACGTTGGCGACGGTGATGCCGATGCGCGGGGCGATGCGGGACATGGGCGTATTGTAAGCCAGCCGCGGCGCGGCCCCGTGCGTCGGGTCTTACCCCCCTCCCTTCGGGAGGGGCCGGGGGAGGGTGCGCCCTGCTGGCGTGCGAGCTGGCCATGTCCAGGGGCATAGCTGGCAGGCATCGCCTTCAGGCGGCGTGAGGCGCGCTGCTGGGTGTGGCGGTGACGCCGGGTGGCAGAAGGAAGATTTCTCACGAAAGGGAGCGAACGATGCATTCGAGGTGCCACACAGCACCCTTCGGGATGCTGTGTGGCACCCGCTACCTTTTTGAGGTGCACCCCTGCCATGACGCTCCCTATCCCTCCGGGCCGGTGCTCCCGAGGCCACGGCGCGCGCGACCGCTCCGCCTGCGATTCGCCTCGCCGCCTCGACCCGCCGCCGCGAGGGGCCGATGTGACGAAGACCACTTTCGCGCCGTCGGCCAGCCCACGCCGCCTCACCGGGACCACCGGTCCCGGCTTTATACCCCCCGCGGTGGTACAATCCCGCTCCCCCCTTGCGTTGATCGGCGGCCGTTCGACGCTTTTTTCGCGGATGTTCGCCATGGATGACATCGCTTTCCAACAGTGCATCGACCCCGACTGCCAGGCGCGCTACGCCATCGACGAGGTGCACGTGGCCTGCCCGGCGTGCGTCGCCCGGGGCAGGCAGTCGCTGCTGGACATCCGCTACGACTGGGCCCGGGCCGACGCCCCGGCCTCGTTCTCGCGCTTCGAGCATCGCTGGATGACCAAGGGCGAGCATGGCGAAGGGGCGCTGGACTTCTCCGGCGTGTGGCGCTTCCGCGAGCTGCTGCCCTTCTACCGCGACGAGGCGAACATCGTCACCATCGGCGAAGGCCGCACCAACCTCCAGGAGGCCGACCTGCTCGCCCCGCTGATCGGGCTCAAGCCGCGCGGGCTGTACCTGCAATACGAAGGCCTGAACCCCTCCGGCTCGTTCAAGGACAACGGGATGACGGCCGCGTTCACCCACGCCCGGCTCGTCGGCGCCAAACGCGTCGCCTGCGCGTCCACCGGCAACACCAGCGCCAGCCTGGCCATGTTCGCGTCCCTCAGCGAGATGACGGGCATCGTCTTCATCGGCTCGGGCAAGATCGCCTACGGCAAGCTCAGCCAGGCGCTCGATTACGGCGCCCGCACGCTCCAGATCCAGGGCGACTTCGACGCCTGCCTCCGCCGCGTCCGCCAGATCGCGGTCGATCACCCGGAGATGGGCATCTACCTGATGAACAGCGTCAACCCCTTCCGCCTCGAGGGGCAGAAGTCGATCATGTACCGCGTGCTCGAGGCGATGGACTGGGAGCTTCCCGACTGGATCATCGTGCCCGGCGGCAACCTGGGCAACTGCTCGGCCTTCGGCAAAGCCTTCGCCGAGCTGCACGAGCTGGGCCTCATCGAGAAGATCCCGCGCCTGGCGGTCATCCAGGCCAGCGGCGCCAATCCGCTGCACGAGCTGGTCAACACGCATGGCTTGACGTGGAACGGGGGGCGCATCGATCACGAGACCATCGCCCGCTATTACGCCGAGGCCGACGCCGCCGACTTCCACGCCCACACCGTCGCCAGCGCCATCGAGATCGGCCGCCCCGTCAACCTGCCCAAGGCGCTGCGGGCGCTGTCGATCATGGACGGCGTCGTGCGGCAGGTCGACGACGAGACGATCCTGGAGCACAAGGCCCTGGTCGGGCGCTTCGGCTTCGGGTGCGAGCCGGCGTCGGCCGCCTCGGTCGCCGGCACGCGCCAGCTCGTTGAGGAGGGCGTCATCAAGCCCGACGAGCGCGTCGTGTGCATCCTCACCGGCCACGTGCTCAAGGACCCCGACGCGACGGTGCGCTACCACACCGGCCTGGACGTCAAGGCGATCCAGGACCAGGCCCCGCGCCGCGAGGTCACGGGCGTGATGGCCAACTCGCCGATCCCGGTGCCGGATGATCTGGAGGCGATCATCGCCGCCGTGGGGGCGGAGCACCTGCCGGGGCCGACGGAGGCCGGCGGGGGGGAGGATCCGCTCCAGGGGTTGCCCGTGACGGAGTATTGAGGGGGCAGGGGCTAGGGACTAGGGACTAGGGACTAGGGGCTAGGGATAGGGATGAGGGAGCGTGTGTGATGGCGCGGGGACATCATTTGGGAGCACCACAATGGACGACATCCGCAGCTATCGTGACCTTCAGGCCTGGCAACGTGCGATGGATTGGGTGACCCGCGTGTACAAATGTGCCCGGAACCTGCCTGACCATGAAAGGTATGGCTTGACCAGTCAATTGCAGCGAGCCGCCGTCTCGGTCCCTGCCAACATTGCTGAGGGCCACGCCCGCGATGGCACCGGCGAGTTTCTGCGACACTTGTCGTTCTCTCAGGGATCGCTCGCCGAAGTCCAAACCTTGTTAGCCATCACCGTCAACCTGGGCCACTTCGCCGAACAAGCCGTCGTGGAGCTTGTCCGCGAATCAGATGAAATCGGCCGCATGATCCGCGGCCTACAAAGATCACTCAACCGACGCCGCGACAAACGCTAACCAACCCCCCTAACCCCTAGTCCCTAGTCCCTAACCCCTAGCCCCTGGTCCCCCATGCCCAAGACCGCCATCACCCCCCCCCGCGCCGAGAACTACCCCGACTGGTACCAGCAGGTCGTCAAGGCCGCCGACCTCGCCGAAGCCTCGCCCGTGCGCGGCTGCATGGTCATCAAACCCTGGGGCTGGGCCATCTGGGAAAACATCCAGCGAACCCTCGACGACATGTTCAAGGCCACCGGCCACCGCAACGCCTACTTCCCCCTCTTCATCCCCAAGAGCTTCCTCGAAAAGGAAGCCCAGCACGTCGAGGGCTTCGCCAAGGAGTGTGCCGTCGTCACGCACCATCGCCTCATCGAGGGCTCCGACGGCCAAGGGCTCATCCCCGATCCCGAAGCCAAGCTGGAAGAGCCGCTGATCGTCCGCCCCACGTCCGAAACGATCATCGGCACCATGTACGCCAGGTGGATCCAGAGCTATCGCGACCTGCCGGTGCTCATCAACCAGTGGGCGAACGTCGTGCGCTGGGAGCTGCGCACGCGGCTGTTCCTGCGCACCAGCGAGTTTCTCTGGCAGGAGGGGCACACCGCCCACGCCACCGAGGCCGAGGCCGTCGAGGAAACGCTGCGCATGCTTGATGTGTATGCCGAGTTCGCGGAAAACTGGATGGCCATGCCGGTGATCAAGGGCCGAAAGAGCGAGGGCGAAAAGTTCCCCGGCGCGGTGGACACCTACACCTTTGAGCCGATGATGCAGGATCGCCGGGCGCTGCAGGGCGGCACCAGCCACTTCCTGGGGCAGAACTTCGCCAAGGCGCAGGACATCATGTTCCTCGACGCCGACGGCGAGCGCAAGTACGCCTGGACGACCTCGTGGGGCGTCTCCACCCGGCTCGTCGGCGGGCTCATCATGACCCACAGCGACGACGACGGGCTCGTCCTGCCGCCCAGGCTCGCGCCGGCGCACGTCGTCATCCTGCCCATCACCCACAAGGCCGACGACCCCGAGGCCGTGCTCGCGTACTGCAAGAGCCTGCGCGACGAGCTGGGCAAGCAGAGCCATGCCCACCGGCCCGTCACCGTCGAGCTCGACACGCGCGACATCCGTGGGGGCGACAAGAACTGGGAGTGGGTCAAGAAGGGTGTGCCCATCCGTCTGGAGGTCGGCCCGCGCGACATGGCCAGCGATTCCGTCTTCATGGCCCGGCGCGATCAGTCGCCACGCGAGAAGCAGGCCCTGCCGCGCGGCGAGTTTGTCGAGAAAGTCACCGCCATCCTCGACGAGATTCAGCAGGCGCTGTACGACCGGGCCAAGGCCTTTCGCGATGAAAACATGCGGGCGATCAACGCGAGGGACAAGTTCTACAAGTTCTTCACGCCCAAGAACGCCGAGCAGCCGGAGATCCACGGCGGCTTCGCGCTGGCGCACTGGTCTGGCGAGGAGGCCGTGGCCGCGCAGGTGCAGAAGGACCTGGGGGTGACGATCCGCTGCATCCCGTTCGCGGATCCGCTGGGCGACGACGAGCCTGGCAAATGCATTTTCACCGGCAAGCCCAGCGAGCGCCGCGTGCTGTGGGCGAAGGCGTACTGAGGGGGAAGGCACGGAGGCACGAAGGCACGAAGCAGAGGGGGTTGCGTGCCTTTTCGAATCTCGTGGTGCAGCCTTGGGTGCCACTGACAAGCGGAGTCCGCGGAGCTTGTCAGTGCGAGCGGGCACAGCGGCGCCATTCCGGCCCCCCTCCCTCCGGGAGGGGCAGGGGGAGGGTGTCTCCGACCACGTCGCGTGTCCGATTACAGACGCATCGTCGCCGGCGACGTGCCGGCGTAGCGTGAGATTCCCGTGGCAGGTGACACCCTCGCCCAACCCCTCCCGAAGGGAGGGGGGCCGGAGGCGCCCCCGCCGCCACGCGCCCCCGCCACGCGCCACGCCACGGGCCACGCGTTGACTGGGCCCCTGCGCTTGTCGCCCTTCCGCTCCGTGCCTCCCTGCCTTCCCCGCTCACCTCACCGCCGCGCGCTGCACCGCCATGAGCTTGCGTATCCCCTTGCCCGCCAGCTCCAGCATGCGATCGAGCTGGGCGCGGTCGAACGTGCCCGCTTCGCCCGTGCCCTGCAACTCCACAAACTCGCCGCGATGGTTCATCACCACGTTCATGTCAACCTCCGCGGCCGCATCGAGCTCGTAGTCCAGGTCCAGGCACACCTGCCCGCCGACGACGCCCACGCTCACCGCCGCGACCGGCCCATGCAGGGGGTCGGCCGCAATCAACTCCTGCTCACGTGCCGCCGTCAGCGCCTGGGCGAGCGCGACGTACGCGCCGGTGATCGACGCCGTACGCGTCCCGCCGTCGGCGACCATCACGTCGCAGTCGCAGGTGATCGCCACGCCGGGCATCTTGGCGAGGTCCACCGCGGCGCGCAGCGACCGGCCGATGAGGCGCTGAATCTCCGTGCCCCGGCTGCTCGGGCCGCGCCGCTGCCGCTCGGGCGTGGAGCCGGGCATCATGGAATACTCAGCGGTGACCCAGCCGCGCGTCGGCTGGCCGGTCTCCGGGTCGTTGAGCCAGGCGGGCGGATTCGTCGAGATCGACGCTGTGCACAGCACGCGCGTGGCGCCTTGCGTGATGACGACCGCCCCGGCCGCGGCGCTGGGGGTCGGCTCGATGCTCACCTTACGAAGCTGATCCCGTCGACGACGCGCGCCCTTTGTCTTGCCCATGTGCCGTTGTTAGCACAGCAGGGCGATTCAAGCAAATGCACCGCACCGATCAACGCCTGGACTGGGCGCATGGCGGGGGCGCAGTCGGGGATTTCGGAGCAAACGCGTTGGCCTGCGCACAGGTGCGGTCGCTGGCCATCCCGGCCTTCGCTCGCGGAGTCGCTCAGGTCGGGCGTTGCCGGTCGGCGCCTCCAGCGCTACTCGTGCCGCAGCGCCACGATCGGGTCGAGCTTGGCCGCCCGCGCCGCGGGGTAGAGCCCGAAGATCACGCCGACGCTGACGCTGATGCCCAGCGACAGCACCACGGCGTACAGCGGCACGACGGTGGGCATGCCGGCGACGCGCTCGATCACCCACGGGATGCTCACGCCCACGGCGATGCCGATCAGCCCGCCGGTGGTCGAGAGCACGACCGTCTCGATGAGGAACTGGCTGACGATCTGGCTGCGGCGGGCGCCGATGGCGCGGCGGACGCCGATCTCGCGCGTGCGCTCGGTCACGGACGCGAGCATGATGTTCATGATCCCGATCCCGCCAACCAGCAGGCTGATGCCCGCGATCGAGCCCAGCACGATGTTGAACATGCGCTGGGTTTCCTCGGCCTGTCGCAGCAGCGCCAGCGGCACGTGCACCTGGTAGTCCTCGCGCTCGCGGAAGCGGGCCAGCATGGCGCGCACCGCCTCGGCGGTGGGGGTCACGGCCTCGAGCGAGTCGACCTCCACGATGATCTGGTGCAGCTCCACCTGGCTGCGCTCGGTCGAGCCGGCGGCGCGGCGCACGACCATGTCGCCGAAGCGCTCGCGGGCCGTGGACAGCGGCACGTAGGCGTCGATGTCCATGTCCGGCGTCTCGACCCCGCCGGCGCGTTCCGGCTCACTGCGCACGATGCCCACGACGCGGTAGAAGCCCCCGCCGATGCGCACGATCGCGCCGATGGGCTCCTCCGTCGCCAGCAGCCGCCGCGCCGCCGCCTCGGTCAGCACACACACCGTGGCGTTCGTGGCCATGTCCCGCGCGCTGAGCGTTCGCCCGGCGACCACCGGGCGGCGCACCAGGTCGAACCAGTCCGGCGTCGTGCCCACGACGCGCAGCTCCATCGATCGCGTGCCGGCGTAGGCGTCGCGCGGCACGACCTTGGCGGGGACCGTGCGCGTGACGTTGGGCAGCATGCGGATGCGCTCGTCGTCGGCGTACCTGAGCCCGTAGATGCTCACGCGCACCCGCTCGGTCTGCTGGTCCTCGGTCGGCTGGGCCGAGCGCAGGATGATGTTCTGCGAGCCCAGCCGGCGAATCTGCTCCATCGCCTCGGCGCTGGCCCCTTCGCCCACCGCCAGCATGGCGATGACCGATCCGACGCCGAAGACCACGCCCAGCATGGTCAGCATCGAGCGCAGCTTGTGCAGCATCAGCGTCTTGATGCCCAGGTGGATGTTGCGCACCAGGCGAAACTGCATCATCGCGCCGCGTCCTCCTCGATGCGCTCGATCTTCCCGTCACGCATGTGCAGCCGATGGCTCGCCGACGCGGCGACCTCCGGCTCGTGGGTGACCATCACCAGCGTCTTGCCCTCGTCGTGCAGGCGCTCGAGCAGCTCCATGATGTGATGACCGGTGGCGGTGTCCAGGTTGCCGGTGGGCTCGTCGGCGAGGATGAGCTGCGGGTCGTTGGCCAGCGCCCGGGCGATGGCCACGCGCTGCTGCTGGCCGCCGGAAAGCTCCGCCGGGCGGTGGCCCAGGCGATCGCCGAGCTGCACGAGCTCGGCGAGCTCCGCGGCGCGTTGGGCGCTGTCGACGGCGCTCCAGCCCAGGTAGTAAAGCGGCAGCTCGATGTTCTCGCGCACGGTCAGTTGCGGGATCAGGTTGAAGCTCTGGAACACGAAGCCCAGCCGGCGCAGGCGCAGGTCGCTGAGCTGGTCGTCGCTCATCGTGCCGACGTCGCTGCCGCCGAGGCGGTAGGTGCCGTCGGTCGGGCGGTCGAGGCACCCGAGCAGGTTGAGCATGGTGCTCTTGCCCGAGCCCGAGGCGCCCATGATGGCCCAGAAGCCGCCGCGCTCGATCGTCAGGCTCACGCCGGCGAGCGCATGGACCTGCTCGCGGCCCATCTGGTAGACCTTGCGCACGTCCTCGAGCTCGACGATCTTCGGCACGTCGAGGCTCGGCGCGTGGCTGAGGGTTTCGGTTTGCGTCATTTCAATGGCCCTTGAAGCGAGTCGAACTCGC
>SLDI01000229.1:0-4381 GCA_007125385.1 Phycisphaeraceae bacterium
ATGATGTCAAGGCGAGGTTGGCGAGCATGGGGATTCTCGGGTGCACGGCCATGGAGTGCCGGGGCTTTGGCAAGCAGAAAGGGCACACCGAGCGCTACCGCGGCGGGCGGATGGACGTGGGGTTCGTGCCCAAGATCCTGCTCAAGATCGCGGTGCGCAGCGAGGACCTGGACAAGGCGATCGAGGCGGTGGTGTCGGCGGCACGCAGCGGCGAGGTGGGCGACGGCAAGCTGTTCGTCTACGAGCTGGGGCAGGTGGTGCGGATCCGGACGGGGGATCGCGACGACGCGGCGCTGTAGGGCCAAGGCACGAAGGCACGGAGCAGAGGCCAACGAGGTGACATGGTGTGTGGAGTCGGCGGCCCGTGGGTCGCCGGCTCCTTTTTTTGGATGGATCGGGTTGTCGCGGGGTATCGCGAAGCCGCAAGCGGCTGGGGGCGGTGGTAGGATGACGGCCTATCTTTTCACGAGGAGAGCGGCCATGGGCAGCAATGCGACGATCGGCGGCGGGGGGTTTCATCACGTGGCGATCCGGGCGCGGGACTTCGACGCGTCGGTGGCGTTCTACAAGGACGTGCTGGGGTTCGTTGAGCGGATCGCCTGGGGCGAGGCGGGCAAGCGGGCGATCATGCTGGACACGGGCGATGGGAACTACCTGGAGGTCTTCGAGCGGCCGGGGCAGGAGCGAGCCTCGCAGGAGGCGGCGATCCTGCACTTCGCCCTGCGGACGGACGATCCGGACGCGGTGGTCGAGCGGGTGCGCGAGGCGGGGATGAACGTGACCGTTGAGCCGCGGGACGTGGAGATCGCGTCGCGGCCCCAGGTCACGCCCGTGCGTCTGGCGTTCTTCGAGGGGCCGGATGGCGAGGTGGTGGAGCTGTTCAAGAATGAGCGGACGTGAGGGGGAGGGCGTGATTCAGAATTCAGAATTCAGAATGGGGCGGGGCGGGTGGACGGGTTCAGCGGTCCTGTTCCTGGAGGTCGGCCAGGGCGTGGTTCAGCTCGGTCACCGCCAGCAGGGCGATGGCCTGGGCTTCGACGGTCAGGCTGTTGTCCCAGGGGGCGGCGCGCAGGCCGGCGGAGGCGGCGCGGGGGTTTCGCAGGTAGTAGCTGTTGGTTTCGGTGAAGGTGAGCTGGGCGAGGAAGCGGGCGGCGAGGCCTGTGGTGAGCATCCAGCCCATGGGGTCGTGCCCGGCGGTGATCCCGGGCTGTCGCATGGCGGCGGCGAGGAAGAACAGCACCTGCGCGGAGCGCCAGTCGGCGGCGGGTGGCGCGTGGCGGCCGCGGCCGGTCAGATCGAACCCGCCGACGACGTCGTCGGGGCCCAGGCTCGGGCTGGCGACGATCTGGAGGTCGATCAGGCGTGAGCCGAGCCGGCCGAGCTCGTCCTCGCGCTGGGCGAGGGTCTGCTCGTCGAGCAGGTCGGTGGTGTCGGCGAGCAGGTGGGCGGCGCGGTTGTGGGCGAGGACGAGCCAGGGCAGGGCGTCGAGGTCGACGCTGCGCGTGAGCTGATCGTGCAGCGCGGCCAGGGACCGGGCGACGTGCGCGGCCAGGTCGGGCTCGCGGGTCTGCTCCCACTGGCCGGCGAGCGCGGCGAGGATGATGGCGGCCGTGGCGGGATCGGTGGCGGGGTCGGGCGGGTCGTCGCGGTCGCCGGCGAGCTCGAGGAGGCTGGCGGCGAGGCGGTCGCGCAGGGTGCGGTCGCGATCGGTGCGCTGGGGCAGGTCAACGAGGCAGAGCAGGGCCAGGGCGGCGGCGGCGGGGCGTGCGGCGACGGCGTCGTCGTCCTGGAGGATCTCCTCGCCGAGCAGGTGGACGACGCGGGTGGCGTCGTCGATGCGGTCGTCGATGAGCAGGGCGGCGCCGGGCTCTTGCCGGGCGACGAGGCGGGTGTGGGTCAGCAGCGCGTAGGCGGCGAGGGCGGCGTCGTCGGGCTCGGCGACGAGCGGGTCGACGTGCCGGTCGCTGGTGGGCAGGTAGGTCGAGCGGATCATGCCCTGGCGTGTGAAGCGGTTGTGCAGGTGGTTGCCGAGGCGTTGGGCGAGCTGTTCGATGGTCCGGCCGTCGGCCGCGTAGGGGGGGAGGATGGTCTGGCCGCGGACCAGGTCGTTGGGGGCCATTTGGGGGTTGGGCCGGACCACGTGGTGGATGCGGAAGCGTTGGACGGCGGGCCCGCCGGGGCGAGCAAGGTCGGCGATGGCGTCGATGGGCAGTTCGAGGTCGGCCAGGGCGCGGGTGAGCTGGCTGCGTGGCTGGACGTTGCGGGCCAGGGCGGTGGCGGGCCAGACGATGGCGGCGTCGGCGTCGTTGTCGTCGGCGCGGTGGTTGGCCCGGGTGATCCGCAGGCCGTGGTAGCCCGGGGCGAAGTGGTCGTAGATGGCCGAGGCCGGGGCGTCGGGCTCGATGCGGATGGGCTCGAGGCTGTGGGCGATCTGGATCTCGACGAGCAGGAGGGGGGAGATGTCGGCGACGGTGGGCACGTGGCGGGATTCGTCGGCCTCGCGGTGGGCGTCGCGGATGCGTCGCTCGATCTGGGCGACGACGTCGCGGGCGGCGGGCACGACCAGGGAGGCGAGGTCCACGGGTTGGCCGGGGTCGTCGGCGAGGGCGGCCTGGGGGTCGCCTCGGCGGGCCTGGGCGGAGGCGAGGTGGATGCCGTCGCGCCAGATGGTGATGTGGACGGCGTAGGCGGCGGTGACGGGGGTGGGCTGGGCGTCGTCAGGGTCGACGAGGCCCTGGGCGAGCCAGTTCTCGACGAGGCGGTGGGCGGCGCGGGCGTGGGCGCGGTCGATGAGCGGGGCCTGGAGCTCGGTGCTGTCGGCGGGGGTGTCGGCGGGGGCGGTGGCGGGGACGAGGCTGAGGGCGAGCAGGGCGGCGGCGATGATGCCGGGGGTGAACATGCCCGGCCGGGCGATGTTGTCCGGGGGCGACAGCCGGAGGAATCGGAAGGGGGCTGAACGGTGGCCGGTCATGTGTTAAGTCCGTTTTATCAATGGTTTATGAGATATTCGGCGGAATGGGTGGCGTGCGGGCACGGCCGTTGAATGCTTGGGGCAGGAGGGGAGGCGGAAATCAGGGAGAGACGCGATGCTCGAATCCATCTTCGGTTTTGATGGCCGACGGTTTCCAAGGCGACGACGCGTGGCCCTGCTGACGCTGCTGACCTTCGCGGCCCTGTGCTAGCCGGGGGCTGGGGCAACTGACAAGCTCCGCGGACTCCGCTTGTCAGTGGCACCCCGCGCTCAGGCCGGGCGTGGATCGCACGGGCTCGGTCACCTCCATCTCAACGCATGGCGGGCTACTTGAGTTCGGGGAACATGTCGCGGACCTTGGCGACGAGGTCCTTGACGTGGCTGACGGAGGCGTCCATGAGGGCCTGCTCGTCGCTGTTGAGGTCGATCTCGATGACGTCCTCGACGCCGGCGGCGCCGAGCACGGCCGGGACGCCGACGAAGTAGCCGCCGACGTTGTAGGCCTTGTCGCAATAGGCGGCGGAGGGGATGATGCGTTTCTTGTCGCGGACGATGGCTTCGACCATCTGGATGACGCCGGCGGCCGGGGCGTAATAGGCGCTGGTGCCCATGAGCTCAACGATCTCGCCGCCGCCCTTCTTGGCGCGCTCGACGAGCTCGGCGAGGCGCTGCTCGCTGATGAACTGGGTCACGGGGATGCCGGCGATGTTGGTGAAGCGGGGCAGGGGGACCATGTCGTCGCCGTGGCCGCCGAGCAGCAGGGCGTTGACGTCCTCGACGCTGTAGCCGGTCTCCATGGCGATGAAGGTCTTGAAGCGGGCGACGTCGAGGGCGCCGGCCTGGCCGACGATGCGGTGCGTCGGGAAGCCGGTGGTCTTCCAGGCGGTGTAGACCATGGCGTCGAGCGGGTTGGAGACGACGATGACGATGGCGTCGGGGGCGTGCTGCTTGATGCTTTCGCTGACCTGCCTGACGATCTGGACGTTTTTCTCGATCAGGTCGTCGCGGCTCATGCCGGGCTTGCGCGGCAGGCCGGCGGTGACGACGACGACCTCGCAGCCGGCGATGTCGGCGTAGTCGGTGGTGCCGGTGATGCGGCTGTCGGCGAGCTCGATGGGCATGGCCTGGGCGAGGTCGAGCATGCGGCCCTTGACGGTGCCCTCGGCCTGGGGGATGTCCACGGCGATGATGTCGCCGAGCTCCTTGGCGGCGGCCCAGAGGGCGCAGGAGGCGCCGACGTTGCCACCGGCGCCGATGATGGCGATTTTCGCGCGAGCGGGCATGGGGAGGTCTCCAGTAACGGGGGGTTGTTCGAGTCGGTGGGGTAGCTTCAAGCCGGTGGGGTTCGCGAAGCCGCGAGCGGCTTGGGGAGGTGGAATATAGCAAAAAAACAGGCCCCTCCGCGGGGAG
>SLDI01000418.1:0-4364 GCA_007125385.1 Phycisphaeraceae bacterium
AGACGTTGTTACTTGCGTGAGCGGCGGAACAGCGATGAGAAGAATCCCCCGCCCTTGCCCATCGCCCGGCGGTTGCGCTGCTCGCGCCGCCGGGCCTTGTCCTCGATCTCGGCCTCGTGCTCGCGCACGGCGGCGATGTGCTCGGCCTGCTTCTTCTGGGCCGCGCGAATCCGCCGCTGGGCGTCGTCGTCGTCCTCAACGTCGACGTCGACGTACACCATCAGCGTGTAGCCGACCTGGATCAGGTTCTCATTTACCAGCGGGTGCAGCGACTTGATGCGTCGGCCTTCGACGCGCACGCCGTTGCGGCTCTTGAGGTCGGCGAGGTAGTACCGGCCGTTGGACTCGTTGCGGCGGATCTCGAAATGCCGGCGCGACACCGCCGGGTCCAGCAACTCGGCGATCAGCGTCTCCTCGCGGCCGACGACCAGCGGGCGATCTTCCGGGATCGAGTACCACTCCCCCTCGTTCCTGCCGCTGATCACGAGCAGCGTCGCCATCGCCCCAGCTCCTGCACAAACCCGCCCCGGAACGGCTATCGGCCATCGGCCGGCCTGTCGTGAGTCAGTATAACGCGGCGGGTTCTCGCAGAGGACGCAGAAAGCGCGGGGAACGCAGAGATTTCGAGGCGGGGTGCCACTGGCGGCTTGTCCGCCGGTGCCTGGGCGCCGCGACGTGCCATGACGGCCGAAGCTCCTTCGGGTCTGGCCTGGTCGTCGCGAAGCGACGACCACGACGATGGCGGGCCTCCGGCCAGGTAGGTGTTGCCGGTAATCGGACCTGCCCGTTCGTGGCCTTGGCATTCGCCAAGACCACGGGGTCGCACCCACCGCCGAGGCACTGGCGGACAAGCCGCCAGTGGCACCCACCCGGCGCTCCTTCGGCATCTGCGGATCCCCGATCCCGGAACCCCGCCTCACCCCTGCGCGTCATAGAGCACCGGGTTCAACCCGTCGGCCATGATCTCGCCCACCTTCGTCGACGGCGTCCAGGCCTCCCAGTCGCGCTTCTGGTTCTCGTTCCTGGGCTCGGCGAGGCGCATGTCGCGCTCCATGTAGATGATTGTGTGCACGCAGCGCGGGCGATCGGTCTTGTTCGGCCCGGCCCGGTGCAGCGTCCAGCCATAGTGAAAGCTCACCTCGCCCAGCTCGTAGGGCTCGAACACCTCCAGCAGCCCCTCGCGCTTGATCTGGTCGCGGATGATCCGCTCGCTTTCGTCGCTGATCGCCAGGTCCCGGCCGATGTTCTTCAAGTGGCTGCCCCGGCCGAAGCACAGCGGGCCCATCTCGATGGGCGTGGCCTGGAGCGGGATCCACGCGGTCACGCTCTTGCTCGAAGCCATCGGCCAGTATTGCTGATCCACGTGCCAGGGGGTGAACCCGCCGCCCGGCTCCTTGTACAGCGCCTGGTCGTGCCACATGCGCACGCCGGGGGCGCCGAGCAGCTCGGCGGCGATGCGCGCCACGCGCCGGCTGAATGCGAAGCGCTTCGCCTCGGCCGACTTCGTCCACAGGTTGCCCACCTGGATGAACGCCTGCCCATAGGTGTCGCGCTCGGCCAGCGGCTTGCCTTTGTGCGGGTTGTGCTCGAGCGTCAGGCGGGTGATCTCCGGCCCGAAGTGCTCGATCAGCTCCGGCGTGAGCACGTTCTTGAGCTTGATGAACCCGTCGCGCTGGAACTGCTCGATCTGCTCGGGGCTGAGCGCGTACGGCTCATCGAGCTGGCTCTGAAGATCGACATCGGCGGTGGACATGGCGGGCAGCCTCCTCGGAACTGCAAACCTGGGACCATCCTACCACGCCGTGGCCGTGGCGTCACCACGCCTCCCGGCACCATGATATCCTGTAGGCTGGTCACCCGTGGCCGAACACAGCGGACTGCCCCGTCGTCGGGAGAAGCAAATGCTCACGCGGCTTCGCATCGAGAATTACAAGGCCCTCCGCGCAGTTGAGATCAGTCTGACGCCGATCCATGCGATTATCGGTCCGAATGACTCGGGCAAGACCAGCATACTTGAGGCATTGTATGCGCTGGCCAGCAGCGCGGAGAAGGGTATCGACGCTTGGTTTCCCGGTATTTGGGAGGGTGCTGATCTCGTCTGGCAGCGGAATCCCGCCACCTCAGTTGTCTTTGAAGCGACCATCGTTACGGAATCGGAAACCGTTACCTACACTCTCAGTATGAAGTTCGGCATGGAAAGCCGCCGCGTCGCACTGGAGAGTGAGCGCCTCACATCCGGCCAGAGAATACTTTTTGGTAAGTCGAATCCTAATCAGACTCGTCCGCGGGCGACAGCCGAAGGCGACAAGGCAGGACTGGGTGAGGACGCGTATCGGCACGCCGGTGAGCTGCGCGATGCGATTCGTGGAGTTCACATGTACAGGTGGGATCCCCGCTTCCTGCGATTGCCAGCCGCGACCGACTCGAACTGGCGGTTCAAGATGGAGCCGACAGGCTTCGGGCTGGTTCGATGCCTCGAGGATATACTGGGCGATGACCGCTCGCGGTTCACGGAGCTGGAGCAACGGTTCCGCAAGCTATTCCCCGAGTTCAAGTCGATCAAGTTTGTGACCCAGCCGGCGTTCCGGACAAGGGAGACGTTCGCTCGCGACGTCCCCTCATTGCAGAACGTGGAGGGCAAGGGGCTGGCGTTCCAGTTGCAGGAAGGTGAGGCGTTGCTCCCGGCGTCGCAAGTCTCGGATGGGGTTTTGCTCGTGCTGGCCTACCTCGCGATCCTCTACCTCCCTGAGCCGCCTCGTTTCCTCCTGATCGAGGAACCGGAGAACGGCATTCATCCCAAGCGGCTCCAGGAGGTAATCAGGATTCTTCGCTCGCTTGTGGAGGAACAGGATCGGACGCAGGTCATCATGACCACTCATTCCCCATACCTCATCGATGAAATGCAGCCCGAGGAAGTGACGCTTTGCAGCAAGCGGGACGATGGGTCCGTTCAGACGCATCGGCTCTCCACCATTCCCGCAGTAAAGAAGCAGTTGGACCTCTTCACGTTGGGGGAGATATGGAGCGCGGAAGGTGACGAAGAACTCGCCAGGCAGCCGGCTGACGGGACCAAAGGGGGCGATTGATGCGCGTGTTGCTCGTCGGCGAAGGGAGACACGAGGAAAGCGCACTGCCAACTCTGGTGCGGCGTGTCTGTCCCGACCTGGATCCACCCGAGTTTCGCCGGGCCGCCGAGCGACGATTTCGTGTCCACGGGAAAGGCCGGGGCGTGCTGAAGGTGGCCCTGCGCTGGATGGCGCTCGCCCAACGCGAGGGTTTCGATGCCGTCGTGGTTCTGGTCGATGAAGATGGGAATCGAGATCGGCTAACGCAGATCGAGGATGCCCAAGCAACCGAACTCTATCTGATCCAGCGCGCCTGCGGGCTGGCGATTCGCACATTCGACGCCTGGTTTCTCGCGGACGAGCAAGCATTGTCAGTCGTCCTTGGGCGTCCGATTTCGCGACAGCCTGATCCGGAGGGCATCGCTGCCCCCAAGGAGAGGTGCCAGCGGTTGTGCGAGGAGGTGGCGAACGTTGGTGGCTTGGCGGACCTTTATGCCAGGGCGGCCGAATGCATGGACCTGGAAATTTTGCGCAACCGCTGCCCGCAGGGTTGGGGCGTTTTTGAGGCCCGCCTCGCCGATCTCAGTACGAACTGACACCGGAACTCGTGCCATGCCCGCCTCGCCTATCACCGACCCGACGGCGGCCCGTCCCAGCTCGCCGCCCGCGCCTGAACGCGCGCGGATTTCCGCCCGGGATCACCCGGTCGCGGGCCTCGAAGATGAGCGCGAGCAGGATCGGCCGGGCGCGAATGTTCCGGGTGCGCTTTACATCCCGGGCGCAAGAGCGTAACATCCAACGCTTGGCCCGGTCTGTCCGGCCAGTTTGCCACGCACCGTCTTTCCGCGCTGCGTCGCTTTTTCCCGTCGGGCGATGTGCCCGGCGGATCTCAAGTCCGTGACGCGCCGCAGGTTTCCGCTCGTGTATAACACAATTGAGTCCGACGAGAAGCTCTGGACGGTCACACAGTTTGGAGTTTCGCGATGAAGATTTACGTCGGCAACATGTCCTTTCAGACCTCCGAGGCCTCGCTTGAGGCGCTTTTCACCAACTATGGCGAAGTCGGCGAGGTGGCAGTGGTCACCGACCGTGACACCGGGCAGCCGCGCGGTTTCGCTTTCGTGACCATGCCCAAGGACGACGAGGCCCGCGCCGCCATCGAGGCCCTGAACGGCCAGGAGGTCGAAGGCCGCACGCTCAACGTCAACGAGGCCCGGCCGCGCGAAAACCGCGGCGGTGGCGGTGGCGGTGGCGGCGGCGGCGGTCGACGCGGCGGCGGTGGCGGCGGCCGCTGGTAAG
>SLDI01000031.1:0-4337 GCA_007125385.1 Phycisphaeraceae bacterium
AGGCTCCGTCCGAAAACCGCAGGAGTGGGGGTGCCACGGCTTGTCCCGAAGGGCAAGCCGTGTCTCCGTCGGCCGTCACACGGCTTGCCGCTTCGCGGTCAAGCCGTGGCACCCACTTTTCCGACGGGGCCTAGGCCTCGGCGGTCGTCGGATCGATCACCCGCGTCACCTCCGACACGCGCGTCACGGGAATCCCGCCCTTCTCGCCGTGCTCGCGCACCATCTGCTCGTTCGGCGCGATGTACACGCAGTACACCTTGTCACCGCTGACGTAGCTGTGCAGCCACTGGATCTCCGGCCCCATGCTGCGCAGCACCTCGCAGGACCTCTGCGACACGCCCTTGATCTGCTCGTCCGACATGTCGCCGGCTCCCGGGATGTCACGCTCGATCACGTACCTCGGCATGGTCGTTCTCCTTTTCCCGGATGGATGGCTCACGCGTAGCTCGCCGCCTGGACCTCGCCGCGCTCCCGACGGGCCGCCGCCCGCTCCTTGCCAAGCTTGTCGATGATCCCGCTGGACCGCAGCTCCTCAACCGGATCCTCCGGCAGGCCCTTGCCCTTGCGCCATTGACGCAGCGCCTCGCTCACATCCGCCTCGAACGCGGCCTTGACGATGCGCTCCGCGGCGACGATGTCCGTCTTCTGCTGCGCGTCGCGCAGGGCCTCGCGGTCCACGATCGCCGCCCGGGCACGCAGCTTCTGCGCCTCCTCGACCGTCTGCACCATCGCCTCGAGCTTGGGCTTCAAGTTATGCGACTGGTCAACCATGTACGCGATCGACGGCGTCCTGCCCGTCTCGAAGCGGTGCTGCTCGATCTGGTCGAAGATGCGAAAGGCCGCGTAGGGATCGATCGACGCCAGGGTCAGGTCGTCGTCGGCGTACTTGCGGTCATTGAAGTGGAAGCCGCCGAGCATCCCCTCGGCGAGCAGGAAGGCGACGATGTGCTCGATGTTGGCGCCGGGCAGATGGTGGCCGGTGTCCACGAGCACGCGTGCGTTCTTGCCCGCCTGCTTGGCGAAGGTGTAGGCCATGCCCCAGTCCGCGATGTCGGTGTGGTAGAAGCCCGGCTCGAAGGGCTTGTACTCGATGAGCATCGTCGCGTCCGGCCAGACCTCTTCCATGCGTCGGTGGATCTTGCCCAGGGCCTCGTGCAGGGCGGCCTTGCGCCGGTAGATCGAGTCCTGCCCGGGGTAGTTCGTCCCGTCCGCCAGCCAGAGCGTGAGCACCTTCGACCCCACCGCCGCGCCGATCTCCACGGACTCGAGCGTGTGCTGAAGCGCCGCCTCGCGGGCCTCGGCCCAGGGCGAGCAGTACGAGCCATACTTGTAGTGCTGGTCCTGGAAGACGTTGGGGTTGATCGACCCGATGCGGATGCCATGCTTGGCGGCCTGCTCGGCGACCTGCTTCGGCTCGCCGGCGGCGTCGGAGCCTGGGGGAAAGTCCCACAGCACGTGCACCGCCACATCCGGGCATGAGCCGGTGAGCTTGTGCACGAGCCCGGCGTCGTGGAGCTTGTCCTCCAGCGTCGACGCGGCCGCGTCCTGGAAAAATTTGCCGAAGCGGGTCCCCGTGTCGGCGAAGCCCCAGCTCGGCAGCTCGATGGCGAAGTCGTCCAGGGCCCTGCCGATTTTGTCAATGGTGGCGTCGTTCATGGAGGCGAATATACCGCAGCGGGGCTCGGTGCGACAAGGGGACGCTCCGACCCCTCCCCCCTCGGGGGAGGCCGGGAGGGGGTGCGCCCGCCGGCTGAGGATTCCCGTGACCTCGCTGGTCCACCACCGCCGGGCGCCCCCTCCCCCAGCCCCTCCCGGCGGGAGGGGGCCCGGAGCCGCAGACGTGTCGGCCCCGCCAGCGGTAGCACCACGCGACAACGTGGTGCATGGGCGTTGACCTTGTCCTCGCGCCTCCGCCGGGGATAACATGCGCCATTCCACCACGCCCTGACAACTTCCAAGGAGTCCCCCCATGCCCAACCTCACCGGCAAGCGCGTGCTCATCTTCGTCGGCACCGACTACGAGGACATGGAGCTTCAGTACCCCAAGTATCGCCTGATCGAAGCCGGCGCCGCCGTCACCGTCGCGGGCCTGGAGGCGGGGGTGACGTACAAGGGCAAGCACGGCTACCCGCAAACGTCCGACGCCGCGGTCGCCCAGCTCAAGGCCGACGACTTCGACGCCCTGGTCATCCCCGGCGGGTGGATGCCCGACAAGCTCCGCCGCGACGACCACGTCAAGCAGATCACCAGAGCCATCAGCGACGCGGGCAAGCCCGTGGCGTCGATCTGCCACGGCCCGTGGATCGACATCTCGGCGGGCATAGTTCAAGGCCTCACCTACACCAGCACGCCGGCGATCAAGGACGATCTGATCAACGCCGGGGCGAAGTGGGTGGACCAGCCGGTGATGGTCGACGGCAACCGCGTGACGAGCCGCCGGCCGGACGACTTGCCGCCGTTCTGCGCAGCGCTGATCGAGATGATGAGCGGAGCGGCGGTGGGGGCGAGGTAGCGAATAACCACAGAGGCACAGAGAGCACAGAGAAGCGGGAAGGAGGGAAGGAACCACCGATGCACACGGATGCACACTGATAAGAGGGGATGTGGGGAAGCGGAGGAGAGCGAGCATCGGTGGTTTCAATCCGCCGGCCGCGCCCGCGTCGTCGCCGCCTGCTCCTCGTACTGGAGCACGGCGTAGGCGACGTGCGTCACCGCGGAGTTGATGCGCTTCAGGTGCGTGAGCAGGTCCAGGTGCACGGCGCTGGACTCGTGCGTCAGCGCCTGCCCGGCGCGCAGGCGGTAGAAGTGGCGGTCGCGCAGCTCGCGCTCGTAGTCGCTCAGCCGCTCGTGATGGCGCAGCAGCTCCGCGGCCAGCTCGCGGTCGCGGGTCGTGAAGGCCGTCTCCGCGATGAGCATGTTCTCCGCGACCTTGTCGTAGAAGTCGTTGAGCTCGGCCCAGCCCTCGGGCGAGAAGTTGATGTCCTTGCGGATACGCTTGATCACCAGCTCCGCCAGGTTCTTGTCGATCACGTCGCCGATGCCCTCGAGCTCGGCGAGGTAGCGAAGCTGGCGCATCACCTCCAGGCTCTGGCCCTCCTGCCCCTCCTGCGAGGCGACCTGGCTGAGGAAGCGCTTGATCTCGGCGTCGAGCAGGTCGACCTGGTCGTCGCGCTGCTGCACCTGCCGGGCCAGCTCCAGGTTGCGATCGACCAGCGCCCGCCAGAGGTCGGCGAGCATCGAGCGCACGATCTCGCCCACACGCAGGATCTCGCGCATCGACTGCCCGGTCGCCAGCGAAGCGCCCTGGGGCGGCCGGCGGGTGATGTAGCGCGGGCCGAACACGACGGCTTCGTCCTCGCCCGGCCGAACCAGGCGGCACAGCAGCCCGTAGACGCCGTCGACGAAGGGCAAGAACAGCGCAGCCATGACCACATTGAAGCTGGTGTGCGCCAGGGCGATCTGCTGGCCCAGCTCCAGCGGCACCTGCTCGAGCAGCCCGAGCACCAGCGGCAGGGCGATAAGCACCAGCACGCCGGTGCTCGCCTTCGTCAGCAGATTGCCCAGGCCCAGGCGGCGCGACTCCGGCCCGCCCGCCCAGCCGACGATCATCGTGTTCAGCGCCAGGCCCACATTGGCCCCGACGACCACGGGCACCGCCAGCGGCAGGCTGACCGTCCCGGCCGCGCCCAGCGCGATCACCAGCCCGATCGCCGCCGTCGCCGATTGCAGCACCACGGTCAGCACGGCCGCGAGCACCGCCATGGCCACCGGGTAGTTCTGCGCGATCTCCAGCAGCCGCATGAAGTCGCCCTCGGGATCGAACTCCGCCCCGGCGGCACGGATCACCCCGAGCGCCAGAAAGATCAGCCCCAGCGCCAGGGCGATCTGCCCCACCCCACGCCACGCCTGGCTGGGCCCGAGGTTGTAGATCACCACGCCCGCGAGCAGGAGAACCGGGGCATAGGCCTCGAGGCGAAAGGCGATGAGGATCACCATGATCGTCATCCCGATGTTCGCCCCGAGCATCACCGCCAGCATCTTCCGGGCGGAGAGGTGCCCGGCCTGGACGGCCTGGACGGCGAGCACGGAGATCGTCGTGCTCGACGGCGCCACCAGCGACACCGCCAGCCCCGACGCCAGCGCCCGGACACGCGAGTGCGCCATGCGCTGCATCCACTGGCTGAGCCGGGGCCCGAACACCCGGTCCAGACCCTTCTGCAGCACGCGCGCGCCATAGATGATCAGCGCCACCCCGCCGGCGATCGTCAGAAAGAGCATCATCGCGACAGCCGAGCATAGCCGATGCGCATGGATCAGGCGCGGCCCATCTTCATCGC
>SLDI01000099.1:0-4334 GCA_007125385.1 Phycisphaeraceae bacterium
CGTTCGCAGCCACTGTCGATTACAGCATCAAGACCGTTGGCGGCGTCCGCAAGGCCCTTTTCGGCGGGGAGGGGATCTTCATGACTCGGCTGACCGGCCCGGGCCGGGTGCTCCTGCAGACGATCAAGCGGGGCACGGCCGCCAAGGCCTATTCGTAGAGGCGGGTGGCGTGGCGGGGGGCTTCCAGGCACGGCTCGGCGGCTTTGTCTCCGGCGAGCCAACGGAGGGATTGAGCCATGGCACCAAGCGTTCGAGGACCCGTGCTGCTTGGCCAACCATCGCCATCGCTGCGCACAATGCAGCGGATGACGCAAGCGGAGCTGGCGGAGCACCTGCAGCGCCTGCGCGAGCATGCCGGGCATGTTGAACTGCGAATCGGTCAGCTCAGGAGCTGTGGCGGCTCCAACGCCAGGCTCGCGCGGCTGATCGAGCAGCATGAGCGTTTGCTGGCGCTAATGGAGACGGGCCGTCGCCTTCGAGGCCGCACGTCGTGAATGCGTCCAGTGCGGTTGGTGCGTCAGCGATCTCGCCCACGGCAACCTTTTTATACGCGGGCTTCTCTCTCCGTGGATGAGCTACACCAGCACACCCGACGCGCCCCGTGGTCTGCCGGACCGGAGGGCACAGCCTCCGGCGTTTCGTAGCGAGGGCGAGGCGCAGATCGGGCGCTGCCTCGACCGCCACGGCATCGCCTACCTTCATGAGCATCCACTCGCCGTCGTCGATGCCAACATGGTTCGACTCTGGTACCCGGACTTCCAGTTGCCACACCATGGTCTTGTCGTCGAATATGGAGGCCGCCTGGACGATCCGTGCTATGCCGAAGGGTGGCAACACAAGCACGAGGTATACCGCACCAACGGCATCGACGCCCTGATGCTTACGCCAAACGACCTGCGCGGCGACTGGCCCCGCCACCTGCTCGATTCTATCGACGGCGTCATGGCAGACCGGCTGGCGCGGTTTCGTGACGTGCGGGCAAGGGCCAGCCGGCCAGCCTATTATCAGGTCCGAGCCAAGCGATGATCCCTCGTCCTCGTTCCGAGGCCTGCCTCGCGGATTCGACGTGATGAGAACAACAAATGAGCGCGATGAGCCCACGGCAGGATCAAGGCCAGCACACGAAGGGGCGAAGAAGCTGCAACATTGAAGCTCGTGGTCGGCTTGTGCGCCTCCTGGGGGGTTCGATGACGGTCGCTGTCGGAGTCGTCCTGCTGATCGGGCTCATCACTGGCCTGATGTCTGGATATTTCTGGTGGATTCTCACGGTGCTTGCCCTGGCGGCCGGCGGGTTCCAGATATACGAGGGTTGGGCAGGTTGGTGTGTGCTGCGCGCTGCTGGGATTCGGACGCCGATTTGACTGGATGCCGTGCGTCCTTGGGATAGAGTAGAGAGTGCAGTTTACGCGTGGGGCGGATCCGAACGCATCTATAATCAGGTGATGGCGCAAGGTTTTTAAACTGGCGCAGTTACGTTATGACATGTACAGCCAGCGCAGGCATTCCTAGTCGGGCAACTGATGGAAGCGGCGTGGTCGGGCGTGTCGATGATCGTGCGCGACCCGGCAAGAGGCTGACGCATAAACCGCACACTCTCTTCTTCATCCCGACAGCGAGAACGTGGTAGCCGCTATTGCGAGTTATTCGGTTGTCCGATCACTGGGCGGCGCCGTGTCGGAGCCCCCGAATGACCTGGTTCTTTCCGCGAGTACCTGCCCGGAGTCCGTTAATCGAATCATCCGTATTCTGCCACGAGCGGTCAGCTCGACCTGCTCCATGATAAGGCCGAGGTCCAGCAGCGCCCGTTTGAGCTTCTGACCCTGGCGGACGCTGATTCCCAGCCGCTTGTAGCGCTCTGCGACGCCGCTGTCGGCGTAACGCACGATGTCCGCGAATAGAGCGAGCTCGCGTGGCTCGAGGTCGGAACCTTGAGCGGCGGTGTCACCGGAATCGCCCGAGGCATGCTCAAGGGTTACGTCGCCGGCTGCTCTAGCTCCGACGGCCGGGTCGAGCGACGGGTGGGACAAATCGTCGCGCTCCGGCCAATGCTGCTGCCTGACGGGAAGCAGGCCCAGCCGGCTCATGTGCTGCATCACATCGGCGTCGGTCACCGTCCCCTTTTTAATCGGCACCTCCGGCACTTGAATCGTGAACGGGCCCCGGCCGCGGCCTTGTAGTCGAGCCACCGCCTGGCCGATCGGCAGTTGCCCAACGAGTTGCTTCTGATCGTCCTCGAGCAGCATCGCCTGGCTGATCGCGCTGACATCGGTTCTGTGCTTCAGGTTGAAACAGAACGTGGCGTACGTGTTGCCCAGTGACGGCATCGAGATCTGGCTTGGGTGCTGGTCCAGAATTACCAGCGACTCGCCGAATTCCCTGATCTCCCGAAATGTCAGTTCCATTACACTCTGACCTCCGACAAGCGACCGCCTTTCGCCGGATAGAACATGGTGGGCCTCTTCAATCAAGCAACAATGTGTAAATTGTTCACGCACCCCTGTGGTCATTCGAAAATGGTGGATCCACAGCAGCATCGCCTGAACGAAGAACACCTTATCGCTCTGCGTCAGGGCATCGAGTTCGAGGATGACGGGACGCTCGAGGAGGCGCTGCATGTCACCACCCTCGCGGTTCACGAGGCCATCCATGTCCCCGAACGTGAGGCTCGCCAGGGCCCGCATCGCGGAGCTCAACCAGCCGGCCTCCCTGCCCGGGCTGTTGCGAGCCTTCAGCGTCGCCTGCACATCATGAAACGTCGGCCAGCGCTCGACGCTGCCGCTGTAAACACCGAAGTCCTGGTACACGCTGTCGATCGTTTCCTGGAGCAGGTAGAGCACACCGTTGCCCAGCAGGTAGGCGTGGGCGATAACGGCGATCAGCTTCTTGAGCCAGGTCTTGGGGTTGGTCTGCGGCGGCGGGATGAGCGGGTTGAACGCCAGTGGGACGGTTAAGCGGCCGACCGTGTAGACAGCCGCGCTATCAAACCCGGCCAGGTTCAGCAGGTCTCTGTAATTCCGTTTCCAGTCGAAGATGAGCACCGGCTTGCCATGGCGCACCAGCTCCTGCGCGATGAGGAACCCGAGGTTGGTCTTGCCCGCCCCGGATCGGCCGAACACACCGACGTGCTGGATCCATTCATCCTCCCGGAGCCCGAACGGGAACAGCGACTTGCCGTTGTAGCTGACATGGCCGAGCTGGTATGGACCGGCAGCCTCGGCTTCGTCCGGCGGGACAAGATCGGCACCGGCCTGATCCAGATCTCTGTCGAGACTCTGCGCTGCCAGCAACTCCAGGTAATCGAGGATTTGTGCCCGGCCGTCCTCACTTTCGGCCCAGTAGGCGTGCCAGATCCGGTCGGCCTTGGTGCCCATCACCGGCTTGAGCCGGCGGCAAAGCTCGCGCACCCGCGCCGCCTTGCTCCGGTCAGCCGCGGCCATCATCGCCTCCCACGAGGTAACCGAGCCGCGACCGCGTGCTGCGGTACTCACGGCGGGCCTCGACCAAGTCCTTGCGATGATCCGCCAGGTCCCGCCAGAGCTCGAGCTGGGTCAGGCGCTGCTGCCGCTCCAGATCGAGTATCTGCTTGTCCACCTCGGTGATCGAACCATCGTCCACACCGGCGCCAGGTCCGCGCAACGGAATCGGCCGACGATCCTTGAGCTCATCGAGGCGCCACTGGATGTCCCGCAGGTGCTGCTGCGCGAGCTCCTGCCGCTGCACAATCTGGCGTGCCAGGTGGTAGGCCTGCTGTGCATGGTCGGCGAGCTGATCCGCGAACACGTGGGATATTAGGTCATAGGGATGAGATTGGGAGGAAGACGCGTATAACGGGGACGACGATTCGGCGTACGCCTCCAGCTCCCGGTCGAGCTGCCTGAGGTAGCGCTGCGCCGGCGGCAACTCCGAGCCCTCCGGCTGGACAAGCCTCACCCGCGGCGGCAGCTCGCGGATCTTCGTCACAGGTCGGTAGCCGAGTCGGATTGCCATGATGTCACGCTCCAGTGACATCAGCACGCGATATGGGTTTAAAAACCTTCCGGCATGGCTACCGAGGCGGACAGGTAGGCCTCCGACGGGCCTACACCACTTGTCCATGATCGATCGCAGCATCAATCTCGGAACCGCCGCGTAAAGCGCGGGGAGATGCGTCAGCACCACCCCCCGCAGGATATCCCATCCAACTGTGAGCGCCTGCGTACGCCTGTGACCGTTGCGGCCAACCATGCGATCAGTGCAGGTGTGAGCGCCTGTGACTCGACACGAAAGCGCGTCGTGCACTAGACTCAACGAGCCCGTAACGAGAACGCGTCATGGAACTGATGCCGATCTCCCAA
>SLDI01000623.1:0-4315 GCA_007125385.1 Phycisphaeraceae bacterium
TCGAGCCGTTGACGCTCGAGGACGTGCTGAACATCTGCGAGCGGCTGAACGAGCCCACGGAAAGGGTCCACGGCGCGATCGTGCAGTTCGGCGGGCAGACGCCGCTGAATCTCGCGCATGGCCTGGAGACCGCGGGCGTGCCCATCATCGGCACCGACGTCGACGCCATCGACCTGGCCGAGGACCGCGAGCGCTTCGGCGAGCTGATGCACAAGCTGGGCCTCCAGCAGCCCGGCCACGGCATCGCGTACAACGTCGAGCAGGCGATCAAGGTCGCCAACCAGATCGGGTATCCCGTGCTCGTGCGGCCGAGCTTCGTGCTGGGCGGGCGGGCGATGGAGACGGTGTTCGACGACGAGCAGCTTCGGCATTACATGCAGATCGCGCTGGGGGCGAGTGATCTGGAGAATCAGCCGATTCTCATTGACGAGTTTCTCGTCGACGCGATCGAGTGCGACATTGACGTCATCGGCGACTTTTCCGGCGACATCCGCTCCGCCAAGCCCGACCCCGACGCGGCCGGCGCGTCGCGGGCGCTGGTGTGCGGCGTGATGGAGCACATCGAGGAGGCGGGGATTCACTCGGGCGACTCGGCGTGCGCGATTCCGCCTCACTCGCTGCCGGCCGAGGTGGTCGAGCAGCTCAAGCGCGACTCGCGCAAGCTGGCGCAGGCGCTGCGCGTGCGCGGGCTGATGAACGTGCAGTGGGCGATCCGCAAGCGCGACGCGCTTCAGGGCAAGGCCGAGGGCGACGCCGTGCGCGTGGGCGAGACGTGGTATGAGCTGTTCGTGCTGGAGGTCAACCCGCGCGCGTCGCGCACGGTGCCGTTCGTGAGCAAGGCCACCGGTGTGCCGTGGGCGCGGCTGGCGGCGAAGGTGATGATCGATCAGCAGCTTGACGACCTGGGTGTGGACACCGAGCCGGTGCCGGCGCACACGTCGGTGAAGGAGTCGGTGTTCCCGTTCAGCAAGTTCCCGGGCGTGGACGTGATCCTGGGCCCGGAGATGCGCTCGACAGGCGAGGTGATGGGGGCGGACCCCGACTTCGCGATCGCCTTCGCCAAGAGCCAGATGGCGGCCGGCGTCAAGCTGCCGACGACCGGCAAGATCTTCGTGTCGGTGCGCGACGCGGACAAGGACGCGATCGTGCCCATTGCGAGGCAGCTCGCGGCCATGGGCTTCGACCTGCACGCCACGGGCGGGACGCATCGCCACCTCGCGGCCGCGGGCGTCGAGACCAAGCGGCTGATGAAGATCAGCGAAGGCCGGCCCCACGCCGCGGACATGATCAAGAACGGCGAGCTGGTGCTGCTGATCAACACGCCCACGCGCAAGGGGCTCAAGACCGACGAAGGCCGGCTGCGCGCCACCGCCACGCGCTTCAACGTGCCGATGATCACCACCATCACCGGCGCCCACGCCGGCGTCCGCGCCCTGCGCGCCCTGGCGGACAACCAGTGGCAGGTCCGGGCGCTCCAGGACTATTTCCCCGAGTTGGCCCGCGCCGCGGTCGCGGAGGAAATAGCCACGGATGCACACGGATAAACACGGACTCAGAGTTTCCGACTCCTGATCCTCATCCTAATCCTAATCCTAATCCTAATCCTAATCCTAATCCTAATCCTAATCCTGATTCCTGATCTTCGATCTGATCCCCTCCCCCGGCAATCCCGCCCTTCGCTTCGCTCAGAACGGGCGTTAATTATTGGGCGTCTGCGTGCAAGTCCGCTCCTCCTCTTATCCGTGTTCATCCGTGTGCATCTGTGGCTATTGACCGGAGCCTGCCATGACCACCGCCCCGACGCTTGACGTGCCTGCCGAGCCGCTGGCGAACCTTCGCCGCGAGCATCCGCGGCTGCTCGCGCGCCCCGGCATCTTCGAGGCGATCGTG
Organism: Phycisphaeraceae bacterium; assembly: GCA_007125385.1. Lineage (GTDB taxonomy): Bacteria > Planctomycetota > Phycisphaerae > Phycisphaerales > Phycisphaeraceae > SKPT01. The sequence goes on from SLDI01000623.1 coordinate 1,891, forward strand.
CCGCTGGCCGAGCGCGACGCCTTCGCCGCGCGCTGCTTCGAGGCGGTGCACGCCCGTGCCGAGGTGATCCTGCGCGAGCCCGTGTCGCCCTACGAGATTCCCGATGGCAAGCGCCTGCTGGCCACCAGCCGGCGCGTCGTGACGCGCGTCTACCACCTGGCGCTGATGCACCGGGTCACCGGCGAGCACCGCTACCTCGACCGCTGCTGGGCCGAGCTCGACGCGGCTGCCAACTTCAAGGACTGGAACCCCAGCCACTTCCTCGACACCGCCGAGATGACCCACGCCTTCGCCATCGCCTACGACTGGCTGCACGACGCGTGGAGCGCCGCGCAGCGCGACGCCATCGAGCAGGCGATCGTCACGCACGGCTTCACGCCGGGCCTCGCCGCCTACGACGGCCACCCCGTCCACCACGACTTCCCCAACGCCTTCAACAACTGGAACCAGGTGTGCAACGGCGGGCTGAGCCTCGGGGCGCTGGCGCTGGCCGAGCGCCGGCCGGACGAGGCGGCGCAGATCCTGCGCGGGGCGCTGGCGTCACTGCCCAAGGCCATGTGCCACCTCGTGCCCGACGGCGGATGGGACGAGGGGCCCAACTACTGGGCCTACGCCACGCGCTACACCGTGCCCCTGCTCGCCGCCTTGCACACGGCGCTGGGCGAGGATTTTGGCCTCAGCGACTACCCCGGCCTGGCCGAGACCGGCCTGTTCCCCATCTACATGGCCGGGCCCACGGATCGCAACTTCAACTTCTCCGACTGCCCCGAATCCGTGCCCGTGCAGCCGGAGATGCTCTGGCTCGCCCGCCGCTACAACCTGCCCGCGGCCGCCGCGTTCCGCAAGCGGCGCGACCGCAAGCACCATCCGCTGGACCTCGTCTGGATGGTCCCCGACGCGGCCCTCATCGGCCAGCGCGACCACCTCGACGCGCTCGCCGGCGACGACGACGACATCGCCGACCTGCCGCTCGACCGCCACTTCAAAAGCGCCGAGGTCGTGACCATGCGCACCACCTGGCACGACGAGCGGGCGAGCTTCGTCGGCTTCGGGGCCGTGGACAACAAGGCCGGCCACCCCATGCTCGACCAGGGCTCGTTCGTCTTTGACGCCCTCGGCCAGCGCTGGGCCTTCGTCTTCGACAAGGACGACTACAACCTGCCCGGCTACTTCGACGTCAAGCACCAGCGCTGGAGCTACTACCGCACCCGCGCCGAGGGCCACAACACCCTCGTGGTCAACCCCGGCGACGCGCCGGACCAGGACCCACGCGCCGCGGCGAGCATCGAGAAGGTCACCGCCACGCCCGACAGCGCCGCGGCCGTCGCGGACCTGTCCGAGGCCTACGCCCACGCGGCCCGGTCGGTCAAGCGCGGCGTGGCGCTGGTGGCGGGGCGGCGGGCGCTGCTGGTGCAGGATGAGATCGAGCTCGATGAGCCGTGCGAGCTGTGGTGGTTCATGCACACGCACGCGCTGGTGGAACTGGGCGACGACGGCCGCAGCGCCACGCTCACGCAGGCGGGCGAGCGCGTCACGGCCGCGCTGCTGACGCCCGAGGACGCCCGCTTGGAGGTGATGCCCGCCGCGCCGCTGCCCACGTGGCCCACGCCCGAGCGTCAGGCGAGCAACGACGATGCCCGCAAGCTCGCCATCCATCTGCCCGCGTTCGTCGGCGGCCGGCTGCGCGTGCTGCTGAGCCCGGGCGGGCTGGAGCTCGAAGTGCCCGAGCGCGGGCTCGACCAATGGTGAGAGCCGGTGGAAACCACCGATGCACACGGATGCACACGGATGGGAAGAAGGGGGAACCACCGATGCATGGTGATGCATGATGATGGGCATGCCGCTTCAATCTCAGGCGCGCATGTAGGGTGGGTAGAGCGCAGCGAAACCCACCGCGACCGTCGTGGATGCTCGACAAACCTGGTGGGGTTCGCTCCGCTCTACCCACCCTACGGCAGCGTCGCGCCCCCACCGCACCACGCGATGCAATCCGTTATCATGATGCATCATCATGCATCGGTGGTTCCATCCGTGACTTTTCCCATGCCTGAGATCGAAATAGGCCAGGAGACCGAAAGCGAGCGGCGATGGTCGTACGAGGTGCGCGTCTTCGACGGCGGGCGCACGCACGAGTACGACGTGACGCTGAGCTGGTCCGACTACGACCTCTGGTCGCGCGGGCGCGTCGCGCCGTCCAACGTCGTCCGCGCCGCGTTCGAGTTCCTGCTCGAGCGCGAGCCCGCCTCCGCCATCCTGCCACGCTTCGACTGCTCGCTGATCCGGCGCTACTTCCCCGAGGTGGACAAGGAGCTGCCCAAACGGGTGTGACCGGCCACAGCGCGCCCATCCATTCATTGCGGGTGCCAATGACAAGGCCCTCTTCGGCCTTGTCAGTGCCGGGTGGCGGATGGATCCGGGACGTCCA
>SLDI01000071.1:0-4309 GCA_007125385.1 Phycisphaeraceae bacterium
CGAAAGACCAGCCCGTGCAGCGGGCGCACGGCGTACCAGTACGCCAGCCCCGCAAGGCCGCGGGGCCGAAACCTCGCCGTCTGCACCAGCGTGCAGCGCGTGTCCCCGTCGGGCTCGATGTCAAACGTCAACGTCGCCCGCCCGGGCAGCTTCATCTCCGCGTGCAGGGCCAGGTGCGTGGGGCGGCTGACCTCGGTGACGCGCCAGAAGTCGAGCGCATCGCCGACGCCGATCTCCTGCGGATGCCGCCGGCCGCGTCGCAGGCCCGGCCCGCCGACCAGCCGATCCATCGCCCCGCGCAGCCGCCACAGACCGTTCGCCCCATACCAGCCATGGGCGCCGCCGACGCGGCACACGGCCTCGAACACCGCCTCGGCGCACGCCTGCACCTGCACGCGACGCTGATCGACGAACTCGGTGCCGCCCGCCCACGCCGCGTCGCCCGGCAGCGCGCCCGCATCGCTCCAGGCCGTCTCGACCTCGCCCTGCTTGTGCCGGCCAAGTGCTTCGTCGATCGCCTCGGCGACGGTCAAGAGCCGCTGCGGCATTAACTGCTGGGCGCGATCATCGCGGCAGACCACGCGGTTGCGAAGCCCCTCGCCCAGCGGCCGGGCCATCCGGTACGGCACCGGCGTCACCAGGTGAATCCACAACGCGCTCAGCCGCGGCGTGAGCACCGGCACCGGAATGATCCACCGCCGCCGCAACCCCATGGCCTTGGCGGCGATCTGCATCAGTTCCCGGTAGGTCAGCACGTCCGGGCCGCCGACGTCCAGCGTCTGCCCGATCGCCTCGGGCGCATCGAGACACGTCACCAGGTCATGCAGCATGTTGCGGATGGCGATCGGCTGCACCTGTGTGTTCACCCAGCGTGGCGTGATCATGATCGGCAGGCGCTCGACCAGGTAGCGCAGAATCTCGAACGACGCCGAACCCGAGCCGATGATCATCGCCGCCCGCAGGACGGTCACAGGTGTTCCGCCGGCCGCGAGCACGTGCTCGACCTCGCGGCGCGAGCTCAGGTGCTCGCTCAGCCGATCGCCGAGCTCGCCCAGCCCGCCCACGTAGATGATTTGCCCCAGCGCGGCCCGGCTCGCCGCCTCGGCGAAGGCGCTCGCCAACCGGCGATCCTCCTCCGCGTAGCCGTGCCCGGTTGCCTGCATCGAGTGGACGAGGTAGTAGGCCGCGCAACAGCCCTGCATCGCCTCACTGAGCCGATCCACGTCGTCCAGGCTCAGCTCCATGATTTCCACGCGGGCATCGTTTGCCCAGACGCGGCCGGCGAGCTTCCGTTTTGATCGCACCACGCAGCGCAGGCGATAGCCCGCCTCGAGCAGCCGCGGCCCGAGCCGGCCCCCGATGTAACCCGTGGCGCCGGTAAGCAGCACCGTCCCGTGAGCGGGTGAGTCGGATCCCGACGGCGAATGCCCGGGGACCTGCTGGATCTGGTTCATGCTCAACTCACCTTCCTTGCCGTCATTGTCTGGTGCGATGTCCAGGATGGTATGCCGCGCGCGTGCGATCATGAAAAACGCCCATCGCCGGACGGCGACGGGCGCGAGGGCTGGGCAGGCCCAGGGGCGGGGCCTGCGCCAACCTCGTGTGATGGTTCGAGCGGGTCACTCTTCGGCTGCCGGCGGCATCAGCACCGAATCGATCACATGGATCACGCCGTTGGTCGCTCGGATATCCGTGGCCGTGACCGTAGCGGTCCCGACCGTCACCGTGCCGTCTTCAACGCTGACCTTCAACTCGCCGCCCTGAAGCGTTGTCAGCGTGGGCTGGGTGTTGATCAGCCGCGGACTCGGGTAACGCCCGGCCACCACGTGGTAGGTCAGGATCGACTGGAGCAACTCCTTGTTCTCCGGCTCAAGCAGGCTTTCCAGCGTCCCCTCGGGCAACGCTTCGAAAGCCTCGTTGGTGGGAGCGAAGACCGTGAACGGCCCCTTGCCCTTGAGCGCGTCGACCAGTTCCGCCGCCTCGATCGCCGCAACCAGGATCGCGAACGACTCATTCGCCGCCGCCGTGTCCACGATGTCCTTCTGCCGGCGCTGGTCGCCCTGCCCCCGTTGACTGTTGTAATGACCGGCCAGCGACAGAACCGGCGCCGCGAGCAGCGCCAGCGCCGCGACCGTCACCAGCGGCGCCTTCCAAGCCCAGATCCGACAGACGTTGACATTACGACTCATCTCAAAGCTCCATAAAGGAGTGTGCAAGACTCACCAATGATCACTTCCATCGCCGGTACACCCGGCGCGTTGGCATGAAAACTCATGAAAAAGCCGGCTTGAAACCCCAGCGGTGCTGGATGGCCTTGAACTGTGCCGCCTGGTAGACCGCCGCCACACCCACCAGGACGTACACGACACGCGCCAGGATCGCATCACCGCCGCCGAACAATGTCGCCACCAGGTCAAACTGCGCCACGCCCACCAGGCCCCAGTTCAGCCCACCGACCACCAGCAACACCGCCGCAATCACATCGATAGTCTTCATCGTCTGCTCCTTCGGCTGACCCCCGTCAGCTCACGTTGACGCGACCCACCTTCGGAAACGCTCCGAAGGCGATGAACTCAATGCAGCACTCAGCTCTCGAAGCCCCGGCCCTGCCCCGCTTCCGGACGTCCCATCAACGACAACGTCACCGCTTTGAGATTGGCATCCTGGGCCAGGCGCCCGCGAAAAGCCGAGGTGACCATGCGCGCGTTGCGCTGGCGTACGCCGCGCATCTTCATGCAGAAATGCTCACCCTCGACGATCACCGCCACGCCCCGGGCCTGAAGGTGCTCGTCCAGGGCGTCGGCGATCTGCTCGGTGAAGCGCTCCTGCATCTGCGGCCGCAGCGCGTAGGTCTCAACCGCCCGGGCAAGCTTGGACAAGCCCACGACCTGACCCTCGGCGGGCAGGTAGGCCAGGTGCACCTGCCCGAAGAACGGCAGCAGGTGGTGCTCGCACAGGCTAAAGAAGTCGATGTCGCGCACGATCACCGCGTCATCGGTGCTGTGCTCGAACACCCGTCCCAGGTGCACGGCCGGGCTGCGCCCCACGCCACTGAACAACTCGGCGTACGACCGCGCCACGCGAGCCGGTGTGTCGCGTAGCCCCGGCCGGTCCGGGTCTTCGCCCACCGCCAGCAGGATCTCACGCACCGCGGCCTCGATGCGCGGCAGGTCGGTCGCGGCGGCCGCCATCGCCAGCCGCAATGCCGCGTCCTGGTCCTCTCCTCCGCCCCGTGTCAGTGAATCGCCGGCTCCCGCCGACGTCGGGCTGGCCTGAGCCTGCTGCTGCAAGGTCTCTGCGATCATCTGCTTGACTCCTTGGCTGAATGAAACGTTCAAAACGTTCGCTAAAGAATAGCATGCCTAGGAACGGTGTCAACGGCCACGGGTGGCGGCGGGCCCCCGCGAAGTTCAAATTTCCATTTAATTCAATATTATAAATGCATTAACAAATCAAAAGAAATTATTGCGTGCCATTTATCGCCCCCCGCAAGCAGAGGAAAAAATCGATCAAAACATCCTGATTTGACCGATTCTTGGGGTATAGTATGATCGTCTTCGAACCTTCTGGCCGATTCGAGACGGGCGGGAATCTGCCGATGCAAGCGATCAGGGAGGCCCAGGTGATCAAGCAGAGTCTGTCGCCGAAGGAGTTGTCCGAAGCCGTTGGGGTCAGCGAATCCTCGCTCAAACGGTGGGTGGACGCCGGCCGGTTGCGTGCTGAGCGGACCCCGGGTGGCCACCGTCGCATCACGGTCCAGGAAGCCGTGCGCTTCGTCCGCCAGAGCCAACTGCCACTGGTGCGCCCCGAACTGCTCGGACTGACCGACCTGTCGGCCTCAAGGGAACTCGGGTCACGTGCAGGTGCGACCGATGAAGATCACCACGCCGACGACCTGCTCTTCGACGCGCTGCGCGATGGACGCGACGTGCTCGTGCGCGGCCTGATCGGCCAGTGGTACCTCGATGGCACTGACGTGGCCGCAATCTTCGATGGCCCGCTTCGCCAGGCATTGCATCGCATCGGAGAGATCTGGCAGCACGACCCGGCCGGTGTCTTCCTTGAGCACCGCGCCGCCGACATCGCCATGCAGGCGATCAATCAACTGCGCACCTTGATTCGTCCCGACGCTGGGGAGCACCCCGCCGCACCCCCGCCCTCGCCCGCCCCCACACCTGTCGCGGTTGGCGGAGCCCCATCAGGTGATCCCTACCTCATCCCGTCGCTCATGGCCGCCTGCGTGCTTGCCGACGCCGGCTTCGAGGCGATGAACCTCGGGCCCGACACGCCCATCGCATCGATGAAAACC
>SLDI01000739.1:0-4309 GCA_007125385.1 Phycisphaeraceae bacterium
AAGCCGCCAGTGGCACCCCGATCATTGCACAGCGCACCTGCTACTCCTTTGAGGTACACCCCTGCCTGAGTAACCCCCCGCCTCGCTCACCTGCGCCCCCCGCGCTCTCCGCGCCCTCTGCGAGAACCCCACCGCTCACAGCGCCGCGATGCGGGCGAACTCGTCCTTGAGCGCCGGGTACAGCCGCTGATACTGCGCGTGCAGCTTCGCGTAGTGCTGGGCGCTGGCGGGCTCGGGCTCCAGCGACTCGGTCTCGCGGATGGCCGCGGCGCAGGCGTCGGGGACGGATGGCCAGACGCCGGTGCCCACGCCCGCAAGCAGCGCCACGCCGTAGGCCGGGCCCTGGTCGGCGTTGATGGTGGCGACGCGCTGGTTGTAGACGTCGGCCTGGAGCTGGCGCCAGAAGCCGCTGCGCGCCCCGCCGCCGGAGAGGCGGATCGTTTCGATGTCGATGTTCATCTCGCGCATGATGGCGACGACGTCGGCCATCCCGAAGGTGATGCCCTCGATGAGGCTGCGGATGAGCGCGGGGCGGTCGTGGCGCATGGTCAGGCCCAGCCAGCCCCCACGGGCTGCGGGGTCCGGATGCGGGCAGCGCTCGCCGGTCAGATACGGCAGGAACAACAGGCCGTCGCTGCCGGGCCTGGCCTTCTGCGCTTCTGCGATGATCAGTTCGTACGGGTCGACGCCCCTGCCCTTGGCCTGTTCGATCTCCGCCTGGGCGAGGTGGTTGCGGAACCACTGGAGCGACCCCCCTGCCGCGAGCATGCAGCCGAAGACGCACCACTTGCCCGCGACCGCGGCGCACATCGTGTGCACGCGGCCGGCGGGATCGTACGTCGGCTCGTCGGCGTGGGCGAAGACGACGCCGCTGGTGCCCAGCGTCGCGCTGACGATCCCGCGCGATACGATGCCGTTGCCCACCGCCCCGGCCGGCTGATCGCCCGAGCCGGCGACCACCGGCGTGCCCGCGGCCAGGCCCAGCGCGGCCGCGGCGTCACGCGTCAGCTCGCCCGTGACCTCGTGCGACTCGACGCAGCGCGGCATGAGCGCCGGGTCGATCTCCAGCGCCGCCAGCACCGCGTCGTTCCACTTGCGCTGCTTGACGTCGAGCAGCAGCGTGCCCGAGGCATCGCCGACGTCGGTGGCGTACCGGCCGGTCATGCACAGGCGAATGTAGTCCTTGGGCAGCAGGATGTGGCGGGTCTGCTTGTAGAGCTCGGGCTTGTGCTCGCGCAGCCAGAGGATCTTGGGCGCGGTGAAGCCCGTCAGCGCCGGGTTGCCCACCTGCTCGATGAGCTTCTCGCGGCCGCCGACCGCCTGCTCGATCGCGTCGCATTGGGCGGCCGTGCGCTGATCGTTCCAGAGGATGGCCGGGTGCAGCGGCTCGGTGCTGTCGCCCAGAAAGACGCTGCCGTGCATCTGCCCCGACAGCCCCACGGCCGTGATGTCGTCGCCGGCAAGCTTCGCCTTGGCAAGCACGTCGCGCGTCGCGGCCTGGGTCGCCTTCCACCAGTCGAGCGGGTTCTGCTCGCTGTGCCCGGGGCCGTCGCCCGTGGGGTCGGGATGGTCCGCGGTGGCGGTGGCGAGGACGGCGCCCGCGTGATCGCAGAGGAGCGCCTTGGTCGAACTGGTGCCGATGTCGAGGCCGAGCAGGTGAGGCATGGCGGCGTGTCCGTCAGGGGTTGCGGTGGACGGACATGATAAGGGAGTGAAGCTGAGCGGTTCGGCCCGCTCCGTGGAAGGGGCTGAACGCCTCATCCCCTCCCCCCGGGAGGGGCAGGGGGAGGGCGTCACCTGCCGCCGTGGGACTGCATCGCGCCGGCAGATCGGGGGAACCGACGAATCACTCGATTCGTTACGCAAGGCGTGCGGGGGCACCCTCCCCCAGCCCCTCCCGGAGGGGGAGCCGGAGTCGGTCAATCACGCCGCGCCCACCCGCAGGCCGTGCAGCTTCAGCAAGTCGGAGCGATGCAGCCTGACGAGCGTCGGCTCACGGGGGTTCTCAAAAAACTCGACCTCCAACTCATCCCCAGCCTCGTGAACCCACAGCACGGTGCCCACCTGCCCCGCCGCCAGGCGGTGCTCCGGCAACTCGTGCAGCAACGCGACGACGTCGAATTCGCGCAACGCGCCGGCTTGAGTATGCTCATTTGACATACGCGCTCACCAGTCGTGGGAAATCCTCATCGCGACGGACAATCCAGGCACTCACAACATTCTATCGGCCGCGCGCGGACTCCATAACCGTACGAATCTCAAAAATCTGGCCGTGGGGCGAGCTGTCCCGGAGCGTCGCCTCGCCCTCCCGGGCAGCCGCTTGCAGTGCCGCCTTGAGCCGCGGCGCGCTGTGCCGGTCGATACCGAGCAGACGCTTGAACAAATACGCGTGGTGGCGCCCCCGGGGGTGCTCCGGGTTCAGCACATAGCGCAACAGCTTCGCATCATCCACCACCGCCCTGTCCCCATTCGGCAGCTTCATCGCCTCACCCCCCTACTCCCATTCAATCGTCGCCGGCGGCTTGCTCGAGATGTCGTACACCACCCGGTTCACCCCCGCGACCTCATTGATAATCCGGTTGCTGATCGTCGCCAGCACGTCGTACGGAATCCGCGCCCAGTCGGCCGTCATGAAGTCCTGGCTCTCCACCGCACGCAGCGCCACGACATGGTCATACGTCCGCCCATCGCCCATCACGCCCACCGCCTTGACCGGCAGCAGCACGGCGAACACCTGCGCGGTGCGGCGATACAGATTGCTCGCGACGATCTCCTCCAGCAGAATCTCGTCGGCATCGCGGATGAGATCGAGGCGATCGCGCAACACCGGCCCGAGCACGCGCACCGCCAGGCCCGGCCCGGGGAACGGGTGTCGCCAGACCATCGTCTCGGGCAGGCCGAGCACTTCCCCGAGCTTGCGCACCTCGTCCTTGAAGAGATTGCGCAGCGGCTCGATGAGCTCAAAGCCCAGCTCTTCGGGCAGGCCGCCGACGTTGTGGTGCAGCTTGATGTTCGCAGCCGCGCCCGCGTAGCCCTGGCCGGACTCGATCACGTCGGGGTAGAGCGTGCCCTGGGCGAGGTACTTGATGTCGGATTTCGAATTTCGGATTTCGGATTGAAGCTGCCCGGCCGTGGTTTTGAAGACCTCGATGAAGCGGTGGCCGATGCGGCGACGCTTTTCCTGCGGGTCTTCGATGCCTTCGAGATCGTTGAGGAAGTCGTCGGCCGCGTCGACGACGCGCAGGTCGGTTTCGAAGTGGCCTTTGAAGGTGTGCTCGACGAGCTCGCGCTCGCCTTTGCGCAGCAGGCCGTTGTCCACGAAGATGCAGGTGAGCTGCTTGCCGATGGCACGGTGCAGCAGGGCAGCCACGACGGCCGAGTCGACCCCGCCGCTCAATCCGCAGATGACACGATGCTCGCCCACCATCTCGCGCACGCGCTGGACCTCGCTCTCGAGAAAGTCGGCCATGCGCCAGTTGCCCGAGCAGTTGCAGATGTCGAAGAGGAAGTTGTGCAGGATGTCGCCGCCGTGGGGCGTGTGCGTGACCTCGGGGTGGAACTGCACGCCGTGGAAGCGATGCTCGCGATGGCGTACGGCTGCGTAGGGGCAGCTCGGCGTCGTCGCCAGGGCCTCGAAGCTCGCGGGCAGGGACGCGACCTGATCGCCGTGGCTCATCCAGACGGTCGTCTGCTCGGGGATGCCGTGCAGCAGGTCGTCGCCACGGGTGATGTGAAGCTGCGCCCGGCCATACTCGCGGGCCTTGACGTTGTGCACCTCGGCGCCGAGCAGTTGGCAGGCGACCTGCATGCCGTAGCAGATCCCCAGCACCGGCACGCCGAGCTCGAAGAGGCGCCGGTCGCACGTCGGGGCGTCGGCGTCGTAGACGCTCGCCGGTCCGCCCGAGAGGATGATCCCGCGCGGCTTGAGCGCCTGGAGCTGCTCGAAGCTGATGTCAGGCCCGACGAGCATCGAGTAGACGCCGGCCTCGCGAACGCGGCGAGCGATGAGCTGCACGTACTGCGAGCCGAAGTCGACGATCGGCACCACCTCGCCGCGCACGGCGGCGGGGATGGAGGCCAGGGCGGGATCGGTGGCGGTGGTCATGGCGTGGACCCGGTTGGGGGGAAAAGGGCCAATGATAGCCGGTGGCGGAGGCGCGGTGCGCCCCGTTGCTCGAACGGCCCGATTCCGCCCCCCCTCCCCCCGGGAGGGGCTGGGGGAGGGCGTCGCCGAACACATTGCGTGACCGTTTTCAGATACCGGGTGCCACGGCTTGTCCCGAAGGGCAAGCCGTGCCTCCCCGTCCAT
>SLDI01000703.1:0-4294 GCA_007125385.1 Phycisphaeraceae bacterium
GGCCCAGGATGGGCGGGCGTGGACATGGGTGGAGCTCCGGACGATAGCTCGCGGCGAGTATAGGCGTTTGCCACCGCGTCGCGTCACCGACGCCCGGGCGGACAAGCCGGCCGTGGCATCCCGCGTGCACGTCAGCAGCGCCACCACGCGTGACCTGCGCGATCTGCCTGACGCCGAGATCCCGCGCTGGCGCGGCCAACCCGGTCAGCAGAAGCCCGTCTGCGGCTTTGCGGTGGCGACGTTGATGGTGCTGTGCGACGCGGCCGGGTTCATCGTCAGGACGCTGGCCCTGCCGCTGGGCACGCACGACGGTTCCCAGATCGCACGGGCAAGGCGTTTTTTGTCGGCAATCCGGCCGCGAATGATTGACCTTTGAATGGTCGCTCTAACTGCAGGTTGCGGGGTGCCACGGCTTGTCCCGAAAGGCAAGCCGTGCGCCTGCCGACGATCACACGGCTTGCCGCTTCGCGGTCAAGCCGTGGCACCCCCGATGCGCCGGATCCCGGTGAAGTTGACCATTCAAAGGTCAATAGAGCGTCTTCGGTCCAATCGTAGCGGGTGCCACTGACAAGGCCGTCCTCGGCCTTGTCAGTGCCTGTTGACATGACGGGTGCCTGACGCCGATCCGCACTGACAAGCTCCGCGGACTCCGCTTGTCAGTGGCACCCCACGCTGTCATCTGCATCCCATGAAAAAGAGACCCGCGAACAAACGTCCGCGGGCCTCCGGGGGGTGGGTGCTCGTTGTCGCGGCTCGGCCCGGGCACTGACGGACAAGCCGCCCGCGGCACCCAAGCCGACACGCCGCGTCGTCAATCAGTAACGGTAATGGTCGGACTTGTACGGCCCCTCGACCGGCACGCCGATGTAGTCCGCCTGCTCCTTGCTGAGCTTGGTCAGCTTCACGCCCAGGTGATCCAGGTGCAGCCGGGCGACCTTCTCGTCCAGGTGCTTGGGCAGCACGTAGACCTTTTTCTCGTACTTGCCGCGGTTGTTGGCCAGCTCGATCTGGGCGATCGTCTGGTTGGTGAAGCTGTTGGACATGACGAAGCTGGGGTGGCCGGTGGCGCAGCCGAGGTTCATCAGCCGACCCTCGGCGAGGATCAGCACGCTGTGGCCGTCGTCGAACGTCCACTCGTGGTACTGCGGCTTGATCTCGGTCTTGGTGACCTTGCCCTGGTCGCGCCACTTCTCCAGCGTCGCCATCTCGATCTCGTTGTCGAAGTGGCCGATGTTGGCGACGATGGCCTTGTCCTTCATGCGCTTCATGTGCTGGGCGCTGATGACGTTGAAGTTGCCGGTGGTGGTGATGAAGATGTCGGCCGTTTCCACCACATCGTCGACGGTCTTGACCTCGTAGCCTTCCATCGCGGCCTGAAGCGCGCAGATGGGGTCGATCTCGGTGACGATGACGCGCGCCCCCTGGCCGCGCAGGCTCTGGCAGCAGCCCTTGCCCACGTCGCCGTAGCCGCACACGACGGCCACCTTGCCCGACATCATCACGTCGGTGGCGCGGTTCAGCCCGTCGATGAGGCTGTGCCGGCAGCCGTAGAGGTTGTCGAACTTGCTCTTGGTCACCGAGTCGTTGACGTTGATGGCGGGGAACAGCAGCGTGCCGTTCTTCTGCATCTCGTAGAGCCGATGCACGCCGGTGGTCGTCTCCTCGCTGACGCCTTCCATCTCATCGGCGACCTTGTGCCAGCGCTTGGGGTCTTCTTCGAGGCACTTGGCCAGGAGCTTGAGCACTTCCTTGAACTCGGTGTTGTCGGTGGTGTCGGGGCTGGGCACGCTGCCGGCCTTTTCGAACTCGACGCCCTTGTGGATCAGCAGGGTCGCGTCGCCGCCGTCGTCGACGATCTGCGTCGGGCCGCGGCCGTCGCCGAAGTTCAGCGCCTTCTCCGTGCACCACCAGTACTCGGCCAGCGTCTCGCCCTTCCAGGCGAACACCGGCACGCCCTTGGGGTTGTCCGGCGTGCCGCTGGTGCCGACCACCACCGCCGCGGCGGCATGGTCCTGCGTCGAGTAGATGTTGCACGACGCCCAGCGCACGTCGGCGCCGAGCTCGGCGAGCGTCTCGATGAGCACGGCCGTCTGAATCGTCATGTGCAGCGAGCCCATGATCCGCTGGCCCTTGAGTGGCTGGGCCTTGCGGTACTCCTCGCGGGTGGCCATCAGCCCGGGCATCTCTTTCTCGGCCAGCTCGATCTCACGTCGGCCCCACTCGGCCAGGCCGAGGTCGGCCACCTTGAATTCCAGGCCGTTCTTCACGGTCACGTCAGGCGCGGTCGTCGCAATGGTCATGTGCAATAGCTCCTTGATAGTAGTCGCGTCTTCAACTGATGCGCGGCGCAAGTGCGCCGCTCAACATCAAAACATGGATCGGGTGGGTCGCTCAAATTCCGCATTCGAAAGCGACGTACTCTTCTCTTGCGGCGTGAGAAGCAGCAACATTGACACCTCGCCGAGCGCGTCCCGATCCGTCACGTGCTCGGTCAAAAACCCCCAGACATCATCGTGCCGTTGCGCACGTGACAACTGCGCAAAGCGATCATCGACGATGCGAATGCGCACAGCGCCCGGATTCTGGCGATCAATCTCCGACTGCGCGCCCGGGTAGGCTTGCTCGTAATGCGCCAGCGCCTCACGGAGCACGTCAACCACCGGATCCTTCTCGTTGCTGCGTCGCACCATCGGCATGGTTATATCCTCTCGTTCGCCCATCGAAGCACCCGTTCGGCCGCAACCCAGTACCGCTCCGCCTCCTTGCGATCACCCGGCCCCGGGACGTAACGCAACTCCGGTGACCATCCCGACGCCGCCAACGCCAGTTCACCCGCGATCTCTGGAGGGATGCGGACGCCGCGAGACACGACCCCCTCACGCAGCCAATGCAGGTCGTGTGCCCCGGCCCCGCGAAATCCCGCCAACACCGCCGAGCGTTCGTTACGCGAGGTCGCCTCCAAAATCAATGCCTTTAGCATGCATTCCACTGCGTATCCCGTCAGGTAGAGCGAAGCCGCCGGCCGGTCCAACTCATCCAGAATCAGCCGACCATCCTCCAACCGATGAAACGCCACTCGGTAAAACTGCCGCGCATCAGCGTCCCTCGGTGTCATCGCGGCCCCTCTCGTTCAACCCCGCACCCCCGTCGCCAGCAGCAAGGCCGGGCCGCGCGACTCCGCCTCGGGCGGGACGTGCTCGCAGCGGACCGCCTCAAAGCCCGCCTCCGTCATTAACTGCACCAGTTGCTCGGGCTCGAAGCCCAGCGACAACTGGCCCATCTGCCGACGGAACCCCTCGCGATCGTGACGCAGCAGGTCCACCACCGACGCCTTGCCCCCCGGCTTGACGATCCGCGCCATCTCGCCCGCGACGCGTCCCGGCTCGGGCACGTACGTCAGCGTCAGCACCAGCATCGCCGCGTCGCAGCTCGCATCGGCGAGCGGAATCTGCTCCAGGTCCGCCTGCTTCAGCTCCACGTTGCCCAGCGCGGCCGTGCGCTGCTGGGCGGCGTTGAGCATGGCCGGGGAGTTGTCGATGCCGATGACGCGCCCGACGAAGCGCGCCAGGTCGGCCGTGATCGCCCCGGTGCCACAGCCCAGGTCGGCGACGGTCCAGTCGGCGGGCAGCAGCCCCAGGCAGGCGTCGCGGGCGAAGCCGTGGCCATACAACTCGTCGCGGATGCGGTCCCACTCGTCGGCGGCGCCGGCGAAGAAGGCGCGGGAGTCCTCCTTGCGCTGCCTCAGCCGGTGCACCAGGCGCAGGGCGTCCTGCTGGAGCGTCGCCCAGCCGTCGGTCTGCTCGCGTGCCAGCAGCCAGAGCTTGCGCTGGGCCGGGCCCAGCTCGTCGAGCACCATGCGGTAGAGGTTGGTCGTGCCCTGGCGTCGGCTGGAGAGCCACCCCTCGTCGCCGAGGAGCTTAAGGTGCCTGCTGACGGTGGATTGCGGCATCTGGAGCACGTCGCAGAGGTCCGAGACGCCCAGCTCGTGGCGCTCCAGCAGCCCGAGCAGGCGCAGGCGCGTCGGCTCGGCGAGGCTGGCCATCCACTTCAGGAGGGCATCGGGTTGGGCGGCGGTGTCAATCATCTGTCCATCCGGATAGACGATTAATCATAAGGACTCTGGCCCGCAGGTCAACCGCGGCGTCCGACGCCGCGGCGGCCTCGGTCGCGCCGTGTCAAGGAACCCGAACCTTTACGAAGTTAGTGAACCCGAAGTCTTACGAGTTGGGGTTCATGAATCAGTACTCGTGTACTCCTGTGGGGCCGCGATGCCTCCGCCCCCCAGCCCTGGGTA
>SLDI01000566.1:0-4282 GCA_007125385.1 Phycisphaeraceae bacterium
CGCCGGGACGTACTTCAATGACTTCGTCATCCGGCAGACCATGCTGGTGGGCAATCACCTGCCCATCTCGGTGTTCGGCCCGGCGATGCTCCTGCTGCTGGCCATCAATCCCCTCCTCCGCGCCCTCGGACGCCGTTGGCCCCTGCAACCCACCGAACTCGCCCTGCTCATCGCCATCGCGCTGGCGGCCTGCGGCTGGCCGGGCTCCGGGTTCTACCGCGGCTTCGCCTCGATCGCCGCCATGCCCGCCCACCTCAGCCAGGTCCAGCCGAGTTGGCGCAACGCCCAGGTCATGTCCTACGTGCCCGGCGCCGCCCCGGAACTCGCCCCCGGGCAGGTGCGCGACTGGCCCGAACTCATCCCCGTCCTGCTCGGCGAGGCCCAGCGAACCACAACGCCCGAACTGGCGCCGATGCTTGACCCGACCCAGCGCCGCGATCTGCGCGAAATCCTCGATGCCAGGCACGTCGACCTGACGCTGCGCCAGCGCGGCGTGACGGCGCTCAACCACGCGTTCATCGCCCCGACAAGCGACCAGATGGATCCGCCCCTGTGGCAGCGCGCCGCCGAGCGCCAGGCCCTGCCCACCGAAGCACGCCGCGCATTGCACCGTCGCGACCAGGCGCTGGCCAAGGCCGAAACGCTGCACCAACGCGATGGGCCCGTCGACGACGCCCGCCTTCGCCGCCAGGAATCCCTCCACGCCCAGGCCCTTCACTGGGAGCGCCATGCCAACCGCGCCGTCCTGGCTGAAACCCTGGCGCCTTGGGTAAAGCCCACGCCCCAAGGCCAAGGCGTGCTCGTCGCCCAGGGACGCCTCGATGACGCAGTCGTCGGCGGCCTGGCGCACGGCCTGGGCGAGTTCGCCTTCACCAACGTCCCCTGGCGCGACTGGGCACCGGTCATCCTGACCTGGGGCGGCCTCGCGCTGCTCATCGGCGTCGCCAGCGTGGCGCTGGCCTTGATCGTCCATCCCCAATGGTCACGCCGCGAGCTGCTGCCCTACCCCATCGCTCGCTTCGTCCAAGAGCTCGCCCGCCAGGATCAGCGTTCCCGGCTGCCCGCGCTCGCCGCCAACCGACTCTTCTGGATCGGCTTCGGCGGCCTGCTGACCCTGCACCTGGTCAACGGCTTAAACGCCTGGTTCCCAGGCCTGCCCGCGATCAGCACCAGCTTCGACTTCAGCCCCCTGCGCGACCTGTTCCCCAACGCCTCGAGCATCTGGGGCAGCGGTGCCTACTTCACCCCCACCATCTATCCCTCCGTCATCGCCTTCGCCTTCTTCCTCACGGCCGCCGTCTCGTTCAGCCTCGGCATCTCCCAGATGCTTTTCATGATCCTCGGTGCCATGCTCGTGGCCCGTGGGGTGTCGATGGACCAGAGCATGATCACCGCCGAGAAGGCCAACCTCCTTCGCTTCGGCGCTTATGCCGGCGTCGCCATGGTCATCCTCTACACCGGCCGGTGGTACTACGCGCAGGTCATGCTGCGCACCGTCGGCCTCAAGAGCGCCGACGTCTCGGTCACCGGCGCCTGGGCCGGCCGCATATTGATCGTGTGCCTGCTCGCGAGCGTGCTTGTCCTGCACCAGGCCGGCCTCTCACCGGTGCTCGCCGCCTTGTTCGTGCTCCTGGTGCTGATGATGCTGCTCGTGCTGTCACGCATCGTCGCCGAGACCGGCGCCTTCTTCCTTCAGCCCTGGTGGATGCCCGTGGCCGTGCTCGTCGCCCTGTTTGGCGTCGAGGCGATCGGCCCGACCGCGTTCATCGTCCTCGCCATCGGCAGCACCATCCTCGTGGGCGACCCGCGCGAAGCGCTCATGCCCTACATCACCAACGCCCTTCAGATCGTCGAACGCACAGGCCGCACCCAACCCCACCGCGCCGCGCCCTGGCTGGGCGTCATGGTCATCGCCGGCTTCGGCGTCGCCGGCCTGGTGACGCTGATGCTCCAATACCAGCACGGCCTGTCCGGTGTCGACGGCTGGACACGCGGCGCCCTGCCCTCCATGCCCTTCAACCAGTTCACCCAATACCTCGCCCAGATGGGCGCTCACGACACCCTCGTCGAGGCGACATGGACCACCGGCCTGGATCGGCTGGGCCTGATCAACCCCGCCGCCAACGCCTGGGCATGGACCGGCCTGGGCGTCGCCCTCGTCCTCGCCACCGCCCTCGCCCGTCTGCGTCTGCCCTGGTGGCCCCTGCATCCTGTCGCCTTCCTCGTCTGGGGCACCTACCCCATCTCCATGTTTGCCGCCTCATTCCTCCTGGGCTGGATCGTCAAGCTCGGCGTCGTCAACATCGGCGGCGCGGCCGGGTACCGCCGCCTCATGCCACTGATGATCGGCGTCATCGCCGGCGAACTCAGCGGCGGCCTCGTCTGGATCGCCGTCGGCACCGTCTACTACGCCGTGACCGGCCGGGTACCCGAGAGCTACTCCATCTTCCCCGGATAAGCGCCATCCAAAACACGCAACGCCTCACGCCAAGGCCGTTCACCGCTCGGATTCGTAAACATCCACGCTCGCGATCCGGCCGTTGAAGTTGTAATCCTGCCCGCCAGCCTTGCCCACCCGGATCATCCCGTGGTACGCCGCCGGACCGGCCGAAGGCTCCAAAGCCTCCAGTTGACCGTTGACATACAGCCGCGCCATCTGCCCGTCGAACGCCACACGCACCTCGTGCATCCGATCCAACGCCAGGGGATTGCGGCTGCGCAGCGTCTGACGCTGCCCCGGGCCAGGGAACACCTCGACCACCACACGCCCCGGACGGTCGATCATCAGCCGCAGCCCCGCTTCGTTGTAGTCGCTGGCCTCGAACACGCCCCCGAAGTAGCCGTCCGGCTCAGCCTCAACCGCCAGCCGTGCCCGCAACTCCATACGCGCACCGCCAAACAACGCGCCGTCCTCACCGACCTGCCCCGTCAACGAATCGCCGTGGCGCAGTCGCACCCCCCGCGCCGCAGCCGTCGGCTGACCGTCGGCGACCGCCAGCCGCACCGCCCCGCGCCGCGGTGCGACACCATCATCCGCGAACGCGTCGAAACGCCAGCCCAGGCGATGCTCCATCCCCTCCTCCGCGTCGCCCACCTCACGACCGGCCGTAATGCCCAGCAGCACAACAATCGCCTCGGCAAGGTTGGCACGCACGTCGATGCTCGTGATCGCCACCTCCGGCCGCGGGTTCTCCCAACCCGTCACATACACACCTACCGGCGACTGCATCGGGTTGTGCCCCGTCCACCCCACCTCGGCGTTGGCCAGCGGGCGCGGGTTCCACCAGTCCGCCAGCTCGATCCCCTGACGGATCGCAAATGTAACCGTCTCGCCGTCTTCGTAATGAATCACGTATTCCGCCAGCACCGTCCCATGCTCCGGGGGCACCCAGGCCGCAGCCTGCAAAAACCACAAGCGGTCTGCCCGTGCGTTCAACGCCAGACCTTCAATACCCTCGGGCAGCTCCGCCAGCCGGTCGCCGCCGCGAAACGTCACCACCGCCTTGCCCTAATGCTCCGCCGGATCCACCAGCCGGAACGGCCGGCCGGCGAAACGAACCTCCGTCGGAAACGCGACGCTCCCGATGTCCGCGCCACCCGCGTCAACACCCGTGTGGTTGATCAGAAAATACCGCATGTCATTCTCCCCCTGACCCGTCCAGCCGCGCGGCCCGGCCTCGTCGTCGGCGTCGTAGTAGCCCATGTTCACCACCTCCGACAGATCAACATGCGAATACTCGTAGTAACGCTGCTCCGGCGTCTCGATCTTCCCGCCAAGGTGCTGCGCCATCGACGAAACGTAACGCCCAACCTTGTCCGTCTCCACCGTCACGGCCTCCACCCAACCCAGCGTGTCGAACACGATCATCCCCTCACCCAGCGGAATCCGCGCCAGAAAGCCCGGCTCGAGCAAAATCTCACCCGCGTCGTACGCCGGCAGACGCAGCTCGTAACGCCCGATGTCCGCCGTGGGCTGGCCTCGCTGGAAGTAATCCTCCCGCGCGCCCATGTCCACGCTCGTCCAGAAAAAGTCGAACGAAGAGAGGTTGTTCATCAGCGCCCCCGACGAACGCCGCGCCGCCGACTGCACCGTCGCGTCCGCCTCGACGAGTTCCGCCCCAGGCGGGAGCAACGCCGCGATACGCCCCAATGTCTCCGGCGTAAAACCGTGCAGCCACAACCGCCCGCCGCCCTCCACGAACGAAACCAGCGCGTCACGCTCGGCCGCACTCAACTCGTAGCTGGCATCCAGCAGCACCGGCCCGGCCCGATCCGCCGACCA
>SLDI01000339.1:0-4270 GCA_007125385.1 Phycisphaeraceae bacterium
GGCGGGGGTGGGGTCGAGCTCCTATGCTTGTGGGTTTACAAGCGCAAGGAGGTCGCGCCCGCCGTGCCCAGGACCATTCGCCACCGTTTAGCCGACGTTCCGCTGATCGACATCAAAGCCCAGCACGCGGCCCTGCGTGAGGAGATGCAGGCGGCGTTCGCCGAGGTGCTGGATTCGGGCCAGTTCATCCTCGGGCCGTACGTCGAGCGATTCGAGGCGCAGTTGGCGGAGCTTTGCTCGGTGGAGCACGCGGTGGGGGTGTCGTCGGGGACGGACGCGCTGCTGGTGAGCCTGATGGCCCTGGGCGTGGGGCCGGGCGACGAGGTGATCGTGCCCAGCTTCACGTTTTTCGCGACGGCGTCGGTGGTGTCGCGGGTGGGGGCCCGGCCGGTGTTCGTGGACGTCAGCCCGCGGACGCTGAACCTCGACGCCCGCATGCTCGAAGGCGCCATCACCCGGGCCAGCAAGGCGGTGATCCCCGTGCACCTGTTCGGGCTGCCGGCGGACATGGGCCCGATCATGAAGATCGCCCGCGCCCATCGGCTGCACGTGATCGAGGACGCGGCCCAGAGCCTGGGCGCCCGCTACGACGAGGCGCCCGTGGGCTCGATCGGCGACGTGGGCTGCCTCAGCTTCTATCCGACCAAGGGCCTGAGCGCCATGGGCGATGCCGGGGCGTGCGTGACCAACGACGCGGCCCTGGCGCAGCGGATCCGGCAGCTTCGGGTGCACGGCTCGGACCGGGGCTACCACTTTCCGATGATCGGCGGCAACTTCCGGCTCGACGGCGTGCAGGCGGCGATGCTCTCGGTGAAGCTGCCTCGCGTCGAGGGCTGGATCAAGGCCCGCCGCCGGCTGGCGCAGCGCTACCACAACGCCTTCGAGGAGCTGCCGCTGTCCACGCCCTTCCAGCCCGAGGCCCGCTACCACGCCTACAACGTCTACACGGTGCGGCTGCGCGGCGGGCAGCGCGAGGCGCTGCGGCACCACCTCGACGCCTGGGGCATCGGCAACCGGGTGTACTACCCGCTGCCGCTGCACCTTCAGCCATGCTTCGCGGAGCTGAACTACAAGCCGGGCATGCTGCCGATGAGTGAGCGGGCGGCCGAGGAGGTGCTGAGCCTGCCGATGTACCCGGAGCTGACCGACCAGCAGCAGGACGAGGTGATCGCCGCGGTGCGGGACTTCTTCGCCGCGGAGTGACCCGCCGGCACAAGGGCCGCTTGCCGCTTCCCGCAGCCGCCCGCGTGCCACACGGCATCCCGAAAGGGTGCTGCGTGCGAACGGTCACGGCGCTCCCCACACAGCACCCTGTGGGGATGCTGTGTGGCACCCGATCCGCACCGCCGGCGTCGCACATGTCTAGAATCTGTCTTGTGAACGACGACGCCCCATCGCCGCCGCCCGCCGACGCCCCCACGGACCCGCTGGTGCGCCTGGCGGGTGTGAGCAAGTCCTTCGACACGCTGCACGTGCTGCGCGACATCAGCCTGGACATCGTGCCGGGCAACGTGACGGTGGTCCTCGGGCCGTCGGGCACGGGCAAGAGCGTGCTGCTCAAGCACATCGTGGGGCTGCTCAAGCCCGACACCGGCGCGGTGTATTTTCGCGGCCGACGGGTCGACACCATGCGGCCGGCGGAGCTGGTGGAGATTCGGCGGGACATGGGGTTCCTTTTCCAGATGGGGGCGTTGTTCGACTCGATGACGGTGGGGCAGAACGTGGCGTTTCCGCTGCTGGAGCACACGCGTCACGACGCCGCGGAGCGCGACCGCCGGGCCGAGCGCGTGCTGGAGATGGTGGGCCTGCCGGGGATACGGTCGAAGATGCCGGCGGAGCTGTCGGGCGGTCAGCGCAAGCGGGTGGCGCTGGCGCGGGCGATCGTGCTCGAGCCTTGCCTGGTGCTCTACGACGAGCCGACGACGGGGCTGGACCCGATCCGGGCGGACGTGATCAACGAGCTGATCCTGGCGCTGAACAAGCGGCTGGGCGTCACGAGCATCGTGGTCACGCACGACATCGCCAGCGCGACGAAGATCGCCGATCGGCTGGTGCTGCTTTATGATGGGCGGATCATCTGCGACGGCGACCGCGAGACGTTCGCCCGGACCGAGGACGAGCTGGTGCAGCGCTTCATGCACGGCCGGGCGGACAAGGAGGATCTGGAGGCGATCCGGCAGGGGTTCGAGCGGGTGGCGGGATAACACCAAGGGGGCAGACGGCAGTCTGCAGTCTGCCGCCTGCCGTCTGCCCCCTGCAAACTGATCCACGGAGCCTTGTCATGGGTGAGACGACGCGGAACCTGGCGGTGGGGACGACGGCGCTGATCGGCGTGCTGGGGCTGATGCTGATGATCGTGCTGTTTGGCAACATTCAGCAATGGTTCGCGCGGGGTTATCCGTTGACGATCACCTTGCCCGAGGCGGCGGGGGTGATGCGGGGCAGCCCGGTGCTGCTGTCGGGCATCCAGGTCGGGCACGTCGAAGCGGTGTACCTGCGGCGGCCGGGCACGGGCACGGGCGTGGTGCTCGAGTGCCAGATCCGCCATGACGTGGACATCCCCGTGCAGGTGCAGGCGTCGGTGCAGACGGAGCTGTTCGCGGGCACGAGCAAGCTGGCACTGCGGGTGCACGACCTGCCGGAAGAGGAGCTGGACTGGCTGCCCAAGGACGGGACGGCGATGATCGAGGGCGACGTGCCGACGATCGCCACCGCGCTGACGGACGAGCTGCGCCGGGCGCTGGATGAGCCGATGCAGCAGTTGCGGACGATCACCAACGAGTTCACGAGCCTCTCGCAGGAGTGGACGCACGTCGGGGCGAACCTGAACCGGCTGATCGGCCCGGCCGAGCAGGGCAATCCGGACGAGCTGGATGCCGAGGCGGTCGCGGAGATGGAGGCGAACGTGCCGCGCCTGCTGATGCGCGCGGAGCGGCGGCTGGCGGAGATGGAAAGCGTCATCGCGGGCATTGACCGCTACGTCAGCGACGAGGCGATGCGCGAGGACTTCGCCGCGACGGTGAGCAACGCCCGGCAGGTGTCGGCGAACCTCGGCGAGCAGGTCGAAACACTCAGCCGCGAGTTGAGCCAGAGCGTGACGGAGCTGCGGACGCGGTACATCGCCCTGGCGGACGACCTCAGCGGAGCGATCGGGTCGATGCAGCGGCTGACGGACGACGCGCGGGCGGGCGACGGGACGCTGGGCCGGCTGCTTCGGGACCCGCGGCTGTACGAGAACCTCAACGACTCGGCCGAGCGGATGCAGTCGGCGGTGGACGAGCTGCGCCTGCTGATCCAGAAGTGGGAGGCCGAGGGCATGCCGCTGCGGATCTTCTGACGGATACGGATTGCGCGTTGCTGGTCGGCATCCCGACCTTCGCTGCGCTCAGGATGGGCGTTGGCGGGAAATGTTCTGCGGATCCCGGAACCCGAAACCCCGAACCCCTTACTTGGACCCGATCGCCGAGCGCAGCTGCTGGTCCATGTACAGGATCCGCCCGCAGTTCGAGCAGGTGACCAGCTCGTTGGGCTGCGAGAGCAGGGCGTTGACGCGCTCGATGGGCAGGCTCATGTAGCAGCCTTCGCAGGTGTACTCCATCCGCCGACGATCCTGCTCGTGCACCTCCGCCAACGCCTCGCCCTCGTAGGAGAATGACAGGCGATCGAAGATCGACCTGGCCTGGGGCGGAACCTGCTGCGCGGCGGCGTCGCGCTCGGCGGTGGCCTGCTCAAGGCGCTCGCCCACCTCCTGGCGGGCTGACTCGACGTCCCGGGCGGCCCCGGCCACGAGCTTCTGCTGGTCGGCGATCTTCTGCTCCAGCTCCGCCACCCGCTCCTGCAGCGCCTCGATCTCGCCCATGCGCTCCAGCGCCTGGTCCTCGAGCTTGCCCTTGCGCTCCTTGAGCGTGTTGACCTCCACGAGCGTCGCCGAGTATTCCTTGTTGCTCCGCGCGGTGTTCATTCGCTGGCGCAGCGACTTGATCTTCTCCTCCAGGCCGTTGGCGTCCTGCTCGAGCTGATGGGCCTGGGCGCGGTGGTGGCGCAACTGGCCCGCGAGCTCTTCGTGCTGCTGCTGGAGCTGGGCCAGGCGCTGCTGCTGGGCTTGCTGGCGGCGCTCGGCGGCGTCAAGTCGGCTTCGCAGGCCACGAACCTGCTGATCCAGGCGGTAAAGCTCGCGCAGTTGCTCTTGTAGCGTCAAAGGCGGATCCTCCATCATTACGGAACCAACACAATTACTATAACAAACCCCCCGCCCCGGTCGACAAGCCCC